>DASRLG010000083.1:0-2804 GCA_035648575.1 Candidatus Dormiibacterota bacterium | reverse complement strand
GGTTTCACGGCCGTTGAGTCCCGTGAAATTGACGACGATTTTCACATGTTCGGTTCGTTGAACTTCCCTGACGATCATCCGGCCCGCGACGACTATGACACGTTCATGACCTCTCAAACTGACAAGGACGGCAAGCAGTTTATCGCGCCAGCCCACACTTCGACTATGCAGAACCGGGTTTTGCAACAGCTGAAACCGCAGCTTGAGCAGGGCAGGGCGATTGCCGCCGTTATCCCCGGCCGGGTTTTTCGTAACGAAGACCTGGATGTCCGCCACGAGCATACGTTTTACCAATTGGAAGGGATTTACGTTGACAAAGGCATTAATGCCGGACACCTGATCGCCACGCTCAAAACTTTCCTGCAGGAATACTACGGCAAAGAGCTGGAAGTCAAAACCAACCCGTTCTACTTCCCTTTCACCGAGCCGTCATTCGAGTTCATGTTGAGCTGCCCATTTTGCGATAAGAAAGGCTGTACCGTCTGTTCCCAGTCAGGCTGGATCGAACTGCTGGGCTGCGGCATGATCCATCCTAATGTTTTGCATGCGGCGGGTATCGACACTAATGTTTACACCGGTTTCGCGTGGGGCGGCGGCATCGACCGCCTGGTCATGATGAAATACGGCGTCGAAGATGTCCGTCATTTCGAGTCGGCCCGTTTAGACTTCTTGAGGCAATTCTCATGAAAATCAGCTTGAACATGGTCCGGCGTCTAGGCGAGAAGTACAAAAGCTCTGATGACATAACCGCGATTGGCGTCGACGAGCTGGTTCAAAAAGTCGGCGCCCAGCTTGGCGGTGTCGATGCCGTCATTGATCTGGGGAAGAAGTATCAAGGCATCGTCATCGCCAAGGTAATCTCCTGCGTTAAGCACCCGGATGCCGACAAGTTGAACTTATGCAAAATTGATGATGGCAACGTGGTTAAGGACGTCGAGCGAGACGAACAGGGTTACGTCCAAGTCGTTTGCGGCGCGCCAAACGTGCGCGAAGGCCTGACCGTGGCCTGGTTACCGCCGGGCACGGTGGTGCCGGAAACTTTTGACAAGGAACCGTTCGTGCTTGAAGCCCGCGACATCCGCGGCCAGAAAAGCAACGGCATGCTGGCTTCGCCCAAAGAACTGGCGCTGGGCGATAGCCACGACGGAATCCTAGAAATTGGAGAATCCCAGCCGGGCGCTGATTTCGCCGCGACTCTCGGTCTTGATGACATCATTCTAGACATTGAGAACAAGATGTTTACCCATCGGCCGGATTGCTTCGGCTTCCTGGGCATAGCCCGTGAGCTTGCCGGTATCCAGGGCATGTCTTATAAAAGCCCTGACTGGTATGTGCCGAAGCCCGATTTTCCCGCTGCCGAAGGCTCCGAGTTACCGCTTGAAATAAGAAACGAATTGCCGAAGCTAACGCCCCGTTTCACTGCTATTACAATGAGTGATATCAAGGTCGGGCCGAGTCCGCTCTGGCTGCGGGTTGGCCTAGCCGAACTCGGTCAAAAATCTATCAACAACATAGTCGATTACACCAATTTCTACATGCTTGAGACCGGCCAGCCGCTGCACGCTTACGACTACGATAAAGTTAAAGCCTTGAGCGGCAACGAAGCGGCAATCGTAGTACGTAACCCCAAACCAGGCGAAAAGATCAAATTATTAAATGGCAAGGAAATCGAACCACGGCCGGAAGCCATCATGATAGCCACGGATCAACAGCTGATCGGTCTTGGCGGCGTGATGGGCGGTGCCGAAACCGAAGTCGACGAGAACACCACGAACATCATTCTGGAATGCGCTAATTTCGACATGTATTCAATCCGCCGTACCAGTATGACGCATGGCTTGTTCACCGACGCCGTAACCCGCTTCACCAAAGGCCAAAGTCCTTTGCAAAACCTGGCTGTGCTGGCCAAAATCGTCGATGAAATCCGCCACCATGCCAACGGCAAAGTGGCCGGTCCGGTCATCGATGACAACCATGTTGAACAATCGGCCCTGGACCGCGATTCACTGCACCCGCCGGTCAAGCTATCAGTCGACTTTATCAATACCCGGCTCGGTCTTAAGCTGACAGCCGAGGAGATGAAGACACTGCTTGAAAACGTCGAATTCGAAGTTGGAATAGACGGTGACGAACTGGTCGTGGCGGCACCGTTCTGGCGCACTGATATAGAACTGCGCGAGGATGTTGTCGAAGAAGTCGGACGGCTCTATGGCTACGATAAACTGCCATTGGAACTGCCGGGCCGTGACCTAACACCGGCTCACAAAGATCCGCTGCTGGAACTCAAAGCCCGAACCCGCCGGACGCTTAGCCGGGCCGGTGGTAACGAGGTTCTGACTTACAGTTTCGTTCACGGCGGCCTGCTGGACAAAGCCGGACAAGACAAAGCCAAAGCTTTCCAGATTTCAAACGCCTTAAGTCCCGACCTGCAATATTACCGCCTCAGTCTGATCCCTAGCCTGCTAGAAAAGGTCCACCCTAACGTCAAAGCCGGCTATGATCGGTTCGCCCTATTCGAAATTGGCAAGGCCCACATTCTCGGTGAGCAAGACCCATTCGAAGCGACCGTGCCTAAGGAGGTCAATGCCCTGGCTTTTGTCTACGCGGCCAAAAAGGCCGGTTCGGGCGCGCCATATTATTGGGCCCGCGAGCAGCTGATGAATCTCCTGTCTGAATTCCACTGCCAGGGTTTCGTGACTGTCGAGCCGCTCAAGGGGGCGGACCTGTACGGCAATCCCTGGGTCGAGCAAATGACCGCGCCGTTTGAACCTAACCGCAGCGCCGTTTTGCGTGACGGCCAGGGT
>DASRLG010000082.1:0-6797 GCA_035648575.1 Candidatus Dormiibacterota bacterium | reverse complement strand
ATATTTTATTAGCGAGAGTAGGATAGGTAAAATGGTCAGGACAGTCGGGTTGGGCGGAGTGCTGGCTTTAACCTTGGCAGCATGCGGCAAGTCGAGTTCTAGTCCGAACCCTGACACGCATTCCACTCCCAAACCCCCTGTAAACCCCAGTCCGGAACCTTGCAAAAAGTTTCATGACAAAGTCGAGCCAACCGGACGGTAAAAACATAAACCTTAATCTTCCGTCTCTGGCGCAAGAAGTTGTTTCTACTACTGCCACTAGCACTATGCAGTTTGACGAATCTGGACATACTGAAAGGATCACCATATACAGCCAAGCCCAACCCGAACATCACCCCATGCGGTTCCAGAGCGACTTTTGTCCTACTCCTCAGGGTTCATAGTTCTAAATTCGGCGGCGCGCTTTGATTAGCGGCTATGCTAGTATTAAGGGGTGGTAAGCCCTGTAATCGTGCAGGGGATAGGTTTCGTCGCGGTCGGCGTATCCCTCTGTATATTCCAAACAAACAAGCGTAAAAACATGCTACTGCTGAGCCTGGTGGCGTCGCTGTTGTATACGGCGCATTTTTTCCTGTTGGGGGCTATAACCGGCTCGGCCATGAACCTGTCGGGCGCGGTCAGGAGCTATGTTTATTACAAAGTGAAACCTAGTGCCAAAAACACCTGGATAATGTTCGCGTTCTTGGCTATTACGCTTGCCGCGACGGCTTTGACCTGGCAAGGGTATATCAGCTTGTTGCCAATGGTGGGGACGGTGAGCGGAGTCGTGGCTTATTGGCAGCGCAAGCCCAAACTGATACGGCGTTTAGGGCTGATATCGCCGCCGGCTTGGTTTGTCTACAATGCCGTTTCCGGTTCTTATGCCGGGATGTTTATAGAAGTTATTAACTTGAGTTCTAATCTTATCGGCCAGTATCGCTTCGATCTTCCAAAGGGGAGCCGCTACCATAAGCTGTCGCGTTCGGCCCGATCCGCTTAATAGAAATTTTGACCTCTGGACGGTTTAGTGGTATTATAACTACATATTTACGGATAAGTTTGTTCCGTGTAAGGAGTTAAATAGGTGACAGGCCCGAACGCAGCAGCTTTGGAACGGGGTTCAGCAGTCCCCCAACCGGATAATCTAGGATTAATGGATTATGCCCGCAACGCTCCCACTGTCGTATTGGCCAGTCTGGCAATCGCGGCCGGTGTTGTCAGCGCGGCCATTAAAGGTTTGGCGGATCCTAGCCTGGCTGGCGCTCAGGCAGCTGCCGCCGATATATTCAATGGCCATGAGCCGGTTGCGGCTGAAGCCAGCCGGACGGGGCAGGTCCAAGAGTATGCCAAAGTAGCAGCCCAAACCTCTACTGGAGCCACGACTCCCATAAAGCCTAATATATTCGTTCTGCGTGAACAGTGTAAGGACGGGTCCAAAGCTGTTAACCGCAAAGTGGTTGTCACGAGAAGTGTCCAGCCGCTTGGTAGTTGCAACATCGGCAGCCCAGTCACGGTGACTGATGAAAAGCCTCGTTCCAGCGACTGGCAAAACGGCAAGCCGACCAAGGAGCGAATACCTAAGGCAACCCGCAAGAATAACCATCACTTCGTTTTTACGGAACAACAGATAGCGGAAACCCCGGTAACCCCGCCCGCGTCCGTAGCTCCCGCCGAGCCGGCACCTGTCCCTCCATTACCACCGGTCACTCTTCCTCCGACACCGGTCACCCCTCCGGTTACCAAAGATCCCTTTGCTTCCGGCAATGTCGGCACCGATATCTCTTGGCCGCAGTGTAATGGCTCCAATAATACGGTTGAGGGCAGCGTTTCTAACTTCAGTTTTGGGCTTGTCGGCATACAAGACGGCCTAGGTTATTCGGTTAATCCGTGCCTGGCTAGTGAAGTCGCTGACTTCACAGGCAACGATTTCCTCTATGTAAATACTGGCTGGTACAGCGGCTCTGCCCACGTTAATCCGAACAGCCCGAACGTCTGCGCGACTGGTGACGAGGTCTGCCTGGCTTATAACTACGGTTATAATAACGCCTTGTTTGCCGTTCAGACCGCTGCCAACGAGGGTATAAGCGTGACTGGCATGACAGTAGGTGAAGACCTTGAAGAGAGTAATACCTGGTCGCAGGGCCAGCCGAATAGCGCCCAGCAGAATGAGTCCAGCTTGCAGGGCACGCATGACGGCTTGCTGGCTAGCGGAGTGGCTAAGGTCCTCTTCTACACAAATCCAAGCGCTGAGACCGATATCATCGCCAACTACCAGAACGGCTGGCCGGAATGGTTTGCTTCTGGAGCGACTACGGCCGCCGAAGCCGCGCAGTACTGCACTAACGGTGCTGGCAGTGTCAATGGCGGCCCGGTGGAAATAGTTCAGTTTGAAGGCTCGACGACCACGGGCACAACCGGCATACCGGTGGATGAAGACTATGTTTGCTAGTATGAAGTTTTCCGTCGGGGGGGGGGCGCTAATTAAATGGCTGGCTCTTTTGCCCCTCAGCCTGCTGCCAACCCAGGTGTTGGGTTTGAAACCGTACCTCCCCTTAACGGTGTCATAGATTTAACGCCGGATCCGAATCTCGAGCCAGGCGATAGCAATAGCGAGCTGGCTATCCTTTACCATTTACAGCAAGGGGAAGATCTTGAAGTCGCTGGTGCCGAAGCCCAATCATTGATGCGCCGGGAGCTGGGTATGGATCATGGCGCCTGGCAGAAAACGACGGCAACTTTAGTACCGAGAGGTATTCTTCAGATCCGCAAGCACAGCACGAGTTTGAACCTGAAAGAGCTCCCGCGGGCAATCGGCCAACCGTTTATGACACCGCGTTTAATCGGGGCAGTTGAAGAGCGGCAACCGGGATTTGGCGAAGCGGTAGAACAAACCGTGGCTTTGCGTAGGGAACCGCCTAGGGCAAGCCGGCCAGCTCCAACAAACCGGCCGTCATCACGAGCACGCCCTGCCAGAGCGGCAACGGCAAAAGACCCAACCGCTTCCGCCACAGAACGGGATACCACACTCAGCCCGACTGAAGCCGAAAGGCAAAGAACCAGCCATATCATCGGTTTATACCGGAAAATGCTCGGCATCGCCGAAGTGCCGCTTCCGGCCGTGGCCGTCAACCGCCTGCTTAAAGGCTTGCCCGGCTGGGAATACACAACTCGGGGCACAACTCCCCAGACCCATTATTTAACCAGGCAAGCCATGCATGCCTCGGTAGAATTGAAAATGCCGGTGGCATTGACGCCGGAAAGAAAAGTCATCAAGGATAAAGATGGCGTAACCATAGCGATAGAAGGCGACGCGGTAAGAGGTAAGGACCTTATAGCACTCCTAAGAATCGAAGGCCAGTACCCCTATCGTTTCCTTAAACGAGAGGTAGATGCTAAGCGCAACCGGGCCCCAATTCCTAACGAAGCGGCTGACAGGTTCCGTGAAACCGAGGGTATTTACTCGAGGGACGGCGACGTGCTGACTGATAGTCAGGCCGTGGCGCTTAGTTATATGACACGTTATGGTTCTCATAGGGAATTGGCCGAAGCTTTAGAAATACCGCAGGAAGAACTTAGAGAGTTAGTGCAGCCGTTGCGCGATAAGGCCGATATAGAATCTACTAATGGTAGCTCCGACCCATATGTAGGATTAACGCTAATTGCCCTGGCGTTGAGAGAAGCTAACGTCGATCATTTGCCAAAAGCGCTCAAGGGCCAAATAAGTAGTTTGAAACCGGACGAGGTGGACCTACTGGCTCATTATTACAGTTTTGATCCTGAGGAGCGAAAAGCTGTGCGTGAGAAAAGGAGCCAAACCGCCATAGATGTAATGTGGGCAAGAGTTTATAAGAAAATAGGCGTAGACGGCCAATATAGCCGGCACCAGGCCGTGCTTTACGCGGTCAGGAATGATATTTTGAAACTTCCGGAACCCTCTGAAATCAAGGAAATGCTGGCTCAAACCGAGTCAGACACGAACTAACACCAATCTGTTTAATACCTGTTCCTTGTGTTAGACTAAAGCCATTAGCAGCGCAGGGTGTATGCTCAAACAGTACTTCTCAAACCGGATAAAAAGCTCCCGACAACTAAGCATAGTATTGGTAGTGCTGCTGGTGTCGGTCATAGGCACCTATATACTTACTATCTCCCATGCCGCGTCTCCCAACTCCAGTCTTACGGCCAGCACCGGCATGCCAGCTAACGGCGCGGTGACTAAGACTTGCAGCGGCAGCACAGCCAGCAATGGACAATGCACGGTGTTCGCTTGCACGGTTTCCGGGAAAATATCCAGCTGTAGTCTACCAAACGTTAGCAATGATGACGGCACGACTACGACTCGGGCTTACCAAGTTTATCGTCCGTCCGGTTTAACGGCCTCGCAAGCGAATAAGGTGCCCGCGATTCTGGTTTTCTACTATACTGGCGTTTGCGGCCCGTTTTCTTTCGGGCACATGGATGACGTGGCGGATTTAAACCAGTTTGTCGTTGTAACCATGGAAGTGCCTTGTGGCCGGGACCTAAGTTGGGATAAGAAATGGGTTAATTCGGCTACGGCCGCCCCCTCGAACGACGAGCCTTATGTAACCGCTGTCGCCAACGACATTACCCAGTGTCCTAGTTCCGGCGCGGGACCAAACCAATGTGTCGATCCACAGAGAATGTATGTCGCCGGTGAAAGCGGGGGAGGTAATATGTCGGCTGATGTCAGCTGTGATCCCACGAATTCAACATTATTCCATGGTTACTTAGTGGATAGCTCCTCGGTCCAGCTTTATAATGGCACGCCGGGCACGCCGGATTGCCCCTCTACTAACAAGAATTTTGTGATGATGATGGCGCTTAGCAACTATAGTATAGACTCAGGTTTATACTATGATACTTCTCTCAATGCCCATCTTGACGTGCCCGCTTTCGCGGATTGGGCCGCCCAACGGCTAGGCTGTACTAGTACAAGAGTTGACAACACTCTGTTGGGTTCGAACCTTCGGTATTCGTATTTTGGTCCTTGCGCTAATTTTTCAAGCGGCACGCGAGTCGTTGAAACGCTGGGAGTAATAAATGGTGGGCACACTTGGTCTTGCCAGGATTCGGACACGGGCTACCCGCATTCCCCGACAGATGTCTCAGGCTCCTGCACGGGGCTTTTAACGACAGCTAGCCCGCCAGGACCTGGTCTTAGTAATGGGACCACAGGGGTGCCCAAGACAGGCGGTTTATTTCTTGAACAGGAATTTTGGAATTTTGTAGTCCAGGGTACATAGGCTTTTTGGCGCATGGGTCTATAATTTAACCTAATGGACCATACTAATTCTCCTTCGCCGCATCCGGAAGAAGAGCATAAATCACATCGTGCCGGTTGGCTGCGGGCGGCCGTTCTCGGTGTTGATGACGGTATAGTGTCGACTTCCAGCCTGATGCTTGGCGTGTCAGCGGCCAAAGCCAACCACTCGGCTATACTGACGGCCGGTATCGCGGGCCTGGTCGCCGGCGCGATGTCGATGGCCGTCGGCGAGTACGTTTCAGTCAGTTCCCAGCGGGATTCTGAAAAAGCCGATATCGTAATCGAACAGAGGTCTTTGATTAACAATCCCAAAGGTGAGCTGGCCGAACTGGCGGCAATTTACGAAGGGCGCGGTCTCGAACCGGAACTGGCGCGAAAGGTTGCCGAACAGCTCCACGAACACGATGCTGTCGCGGCGCACGCCCGGGACGAACTCGGTATCGACCAGGAGGCTCTGGCCAATCCGTTGCAGGCGGCGCTAGCGTCGGCGGTGGCTTTTTCGGTAGGGGCGCTGGTGCCGATTGTGGCGGCTTTGGTCACGACGGGTCAGGTGAGCGCTTGGATGATAGTAATCGCGTCGTTATTGGCCCTGGCGATATCGGGTGCTATCGGCGCGTTGATAGGCGGCGGCCATAGGCTTTTGGCGGCCAGCCGGGTCTTCTTCGGCGGCGGTGCCGCCATGGCTATAACCGCGCTCATCGGCCACCTTGTCGGCGGCCGGTTATGAAAGTAATCGTTTTTGGGGCGACCGGCCATACCGGACGGCAGTTGGTCAAACAACTTGTGCAAGCGGGCCACCAGGTGACGGCTTTTGCCCGCACGCCGAGCAAGGTGAACACTTTTGATGGTAAGGTTAAGGTCGCCCAGGGCGATGCTACCGATCCGGCTAGCGTTCGCCGGGCGGTTAAGGGGCAGCATGCCGTTTTTCACGCGCTGGCCCAAGCTGTTACTGAAAAGTCCAATATACAGACTATCTTCGCCGTCAACCTGTTAGAAGCCATGGAAACCGAAGGCGTTAAGCGCCTGATAATGCTGTCAGCTTTGGGCAGCGGTGACAGTTGGGACCAGGCTTCGCTGCTAGTTAAGTTCGTCCATAAGGTCGCGTTGAAAAATTTCTTCGCCGATAAAGACCAAGCCGAAGCAAAAATTATTCAAAGTTCATTAAACTACACGCTCGTACGCCCGGCCGTACTATCTAACGGCAAACGCCGGGGTAACGTCAAGGCCTCGCTCAAAAGTGGCCTTCTGAAACAGCGGATTAGCCGGGCTGACGTAGCAGCCTTCATGATCGAGCAACTGGATAGCAGCAAATGGGAGCGCAAAGCACCGCTTATTGGCTACTAGCAAGAGCAAAATAGTTCCGAGCTTTCAGGTTTTGTCATAGAATGTAGCCATGGAAGAAGAGAAATCCGCGCAACCCGAAACAGAAAAAGACACGCTAGTCCACAAGAAAAATCTTACTCCCAGCCAAGAAACGGTCGAAGAGGTGCGCCGGCTTCGATCCGAGGCCGATGAACGTGAGGACGAAAATGAC
>DASRLG010000081.1:0-18029 GCA_035648575.1 Candidatus Dormiibacterota bacterium | reverse complement strand
GCGGTAAAGCGAGTGGTTCTTGATCCAGCCGTGCGCGCCGCGAGTAATTCCCTGGTCGCCGCTTTGCTTGAGCTCTTCGGCCAACTGGGCATAAGGCATAAGCGTGAAACCAAAAGTACTGCCCTGGCCTTCTTTGCTGCGGACCCAGAGACTGCCGCCATGGGCCGTGATGATGGCTTTGCTGAGGTAGAGACCCAGGCCGGTGCCACCGATTTGGGCGCGGTTGCGGTGGTCGCGGTAGAATTTGGTAAACAGGTTCGGCAGGATACTGGTCGGTATGCCTAGTCCGAAGTCCTGCACGGTCGTTTCGACCAGGCCTTCCTGGTTGAGGTAGGCGTCGATTTTGATTACTCTGCTGGTACCGCTGTATTTGATAGCGTTATCGATAATGTTGTTGACAACTTCGCGGATGCTCAGCTTGTCGATGCCGACGGGCGGCAGGTCGCGGGCGATACTGCATTTCAGAGTGATATTGCGAACTTTGGCGCGCAAACTTATCATTTCGATCGAACTCTTTAGGGTGCTGCTCCAGTCCTCGGAATGGAGTTTTAATTCCAGCTGGTCGTCGTCGACGCGGGCGACGTTTAAGATGTTGTTAACGAAATCCGTCAGTTGCTCGGCCTGAGCTCGCATTTTAAGCATAAAACTCTGCAACTCTGGGTCAGTAATGGTTCCTCCCAGCTCGTCTTCGAAAACTTCGATATAGCCGCGCAGCAGAGTCAGCGGCGTGCGCAATTCGTGGACACTTAGAGCTATGAAACTGATGGCTTGGTCATCCTGGCTGTACTCTTTGGTATGGTCAAACATAACAAGCATGGTTTCGTTGTGCTCGGGATTGTCACGGTTGTAGTAAGACGCTAGGTCGAATAAACGGGCCGGATGGTTATCGCGGACGTTGAGACGGACACGTTCCCAGCTGGAAACGGCCGTGGCGCTTTTGGTTTTGACGGATTTCAACCAACTATCAAAAGTGGCTTCACTGGGGAATGACATGTCTAGCACCATGTAAACGTTTTTGCCGACCATGTCATCAGCGGCTATGCCGATATAGGCGGCGGCTGCCTCGTTGGCGTAACGGATAGTCTCCCTGTTATCCAGTAATATGAGTGGCAGCGGCAGGTTCTGGGCGATGAAATTTTCATGAAAATCGCTGGCTTGGCGGTGCATCTCCAGCTTGGCCTGGTCGGCGGTGTTGACCAATTGGTAGATTCTCGTCGTCAGGTTGGTTACGAGATCGCGGCCCAGATGGAGACTTTCAAAATTAGGCGCGGCGGTGTCATGTTCGGTCGGGCTGAGGTGTAGGACTGCTTGCCAGACGGCTTTTAGGGGCTGTGTCAGGTAATTGCCCAGGCTGGTGGCTATGAGAGTGGTTTCCAGGCCGGCTATGGCCACCAGCAGGATGATTAGTTCCAGGCCATTGAGACCCAGAATCTTATTGCCCAACCACCAACCACCGATAAGCACGCTGTTATCAAGCAGGATAACAATGAAGATGCGCAGCTTGGTTTGGCGGATGAGGTTGTGCAGGTAGTCCATGGAGACTTCAGGGGGTATAGCTGATTTTGCTGGTGCTGCTGACGGCGGTTAGCCAGGTCTGGCCCGGGTTAAGTAGCAAAGGCTTACCAGTGGCGTCGGTGAAAACTATCTGGTCAGTACTGCTGTTCTTGGTCCACTGCCCGATAGTGACGATACCGTCCTGGAAAACGTAGGCTTGGCCGTTGCCAGTAACGGTGTAGTTGGAATAGTAGGCACCGCTGCTATCGAGAGCACCGTTGCTTTCGGGCGTGACCAGAGCGATGACGACTTTGGGGCTTATTTGGGCACCGGTATTGGAGTCCGTGTGAGGCGCGCCGCCCTCGCTGCGGTTGTAGCTGTTAGTAGCGAGGTTGTAGTCGTAATGGGCATTGTAGATAGGTCCGGACAAGGTCAGGTCGATGGACTTGGCAGTGGGTTGCTTGCTGGGCGCTTCCTTCTTGCGCGCGAAACCGGTGAATGTGCTGCTGGTATAGCCTTTGGTGTCCTCGAGCTGGTTGAGCTTGGCGATAGAGGTGTAAACGTTGTGCGGTGCGGCGCGGGTCGGAATGCGCTGGTAAGAGCCGCCATTGGCGAACTGGTCAAGGTCCCGGACACTCCAGCTCTTGATGTCGGCTAGAGCGTCGGGGCTGCCACCGACATGGGCGTAACCGGCATTGAAACCAAGCGCCCATTGCACGTAATATGGCCGCGCGCTGCGAACCGGTCCGACACTGTCCGGACTGGTGTCCTGGTACAAGGCTAGGAAGCGCGTCACGCCACCTTCGGCGACGGCTTCGAAGACGACCATGGCCTGGCTGAGGCCGGACTGGGGACGGGCATCAGTACTGTTCTCTATCATTACACCGGTTACTGGCAGCTTGTTGAGGTCTGGATTGACCTGCAGGCCGCTGAGGGTCGAGGCCACAGTTGTCGGCGGCTTTGGCTTAACTACTTGTTTGACTACGTGGGCGACGGGTTTTTTGGAATGATGGTGGGTTACATATAGGAGGCCACCAATCAGGCATAGGAGTAATAATACGACGGCTACTGCCAGCTCTTTCTTGCCTGGGGGCCAGTGCAGCTTGAGCTTTTGGAGTTTTTGTTGCCAGTCGGTTTTGGTCTTAGGGGCGACTGCGGCGGTCGTTTCTGGCTGGCTATTATCGTTTTTCTCTATCTGTTCTTCCGTCACGTCATCACCGTCTGAAACTAGATCAATGTCTTCATCGGGTGTGATTTGACTATCTGTTTCGACTGGTTCCGGCGGCTTGGTTTCCGGGAAAGCATAAGTTTTGTTTTGGCCTGATACGGCCGGCCGTTTGACAGGCTTGAAATCACTATCCATAGCCTCTATTGTAACAACGCTTATGCTAATCAGCTAGAGCCTAGGGCTGACAATTGCTCGTTGAGGCGTGACAGGCCGCGTTGTTTGCCTAGGACTGCCAGGCTATCGGCCAAGCCTGGGCTGGCTGCCGCCTGGGTGGTAGCAATTCGGATCAAGCTGAATAGGACTGCCGGCTTTTGGCCGGTCTTCTCCAGCAGCCGGTTGAGCCGATCTGTCAGGTCGCTGCCCGAAAAGTCACTCTCTTCAAGAGCTGCCTTGGCTTGTTCCAGAAGGTTTCTCAGCTCGTCGTTTGATAATTTCTTGAGCTGTTTATGCTGGTTTATTAAGTCGGGATTAACTGGCAGATCAGCGAAGAAAAAATCAGTTAGTTCAGGTAGTTCGGAGAAGTATTTGAGACGTTCCTGGACCAGACCAAGCACGCGTTGTTTGTAGTCTTCGTCATATTCGGCGGCTTCGGCCGGCCAAAAGTCAGCGACTTTTTCGTAAAGGTCGGGCAGCGGCATCTGCCTAATCCAGGTGCCGTTCATCCAGCTCAGGCGTCTTTCGTCGAAATGCGCGCCGCCGCGCTGGACCCGGTCGAGGCTGAATTTAGCGATTAGCTCTTCGCGCGAGAAAATCTCCTGCTCGGTGCCGTCGTTCCATCCCAAGCTGACGATGAAGTTGACGAGCGCGTCCGGCAAAAAGCCGTCGCGGATATAGTCCAGGACGTCTTTGGCACCGTCGCGTTTGCTGAGTTTCTTCTTGCCGTCCGGGCCCAGGATATGCGGCACGGTGGCTAGAATTGGCGGCTCCAGCTCGAGCGCTTCGTAGAGGTTCAGGTAATTCGGCACGCTGGCCGTAAATTCCTGCCCTCGGATGACGTGCGTGATCCGCATTTCGTTGTCATCGACGATATGGGCGAAGTTATAGGTCGGATAGCCGTCGGATTTAATCAGGATAAAGTCGTCTACCACTTCCGGTCCGGTCGATAAATCTCCGAGTATGGCGTCATGCCACTTATAAGGTTTGGGGTCGGCCTTAAACCGCAGCGGCTGGCTGCCGTCCCAAATCGGCGGCTGCTCCGGCCGGTGGTTGCGGTACAAAAAAGGCTTCTTAGCCGCCTGGGCCTGCTCGCGAAACGCCTGCACCTCAGCCGGCGTATAAGGGTCGGCGTAGGCCCGGCCGGTGTCAACCAGTTTGCGTGCCCATTCCTGGTAACTCTCCAGCCTTTGGCTCTGCCGGTAAGGCTCGTACGGGCCGCCAATGTCCGGGCCTTCGTCGTAGTCCAAGCCGAGTGCCCGCAAACTGTCCATGACATGCTGGTCCGAGCCGGCGGCTTCGCGTTTCTTGTCAGTGTCTTCCAGGCGCAGGACGAACTGGCCGCCGGCCTGCCTTGCCACTAACCAGGCAAAAACCGCGGTTCTGATGCCGCCAACATGCAAAAAACCCGTCGGACTGGGCGCGAAACGCGTACGGACTGTTTTCATTGGCCTTATTATAAGAGAAAATCGCTTATACGGAAATTAAACCGAAGTAGCAAGGTCAACCAGCTGGCGGTCACTGAGCAAGCCGTTAGACTGGATGACATACCAAACGCCGCCATTGACCCAGGTGGCGTTTTTAGTACCGTAGATATAAATGGTCAGGCCCTTGGCTGAAATGGTCTGGTATTGCGCGTAAGACGGAGAGACGAAGTTATCAAGCAAGGCCGAACTGTCCCATGACGAGCTTTTTTGGGTAATGGTGTATTGGTTGCTATCGCTGCTGCTTCGGAACTGGGCGGCCGCTACTCCCTGGCTGTAATTAAGCTGCCCAAGATCATAGCCTGCTGGATGGTAATTAGGTAGACTGACGTTAAAACCGGCCTTAGAAGAAGCCATCTGCAGGCGCACGCTGCTCAGGTTCTGGGCTACGATTATACCGAGTACCAATACCGACAAGCCGATGGAGGCGCCTATACCCGTATTGCGTTTGAGACGGTCATGGCGTCGTCGGTACTTCTGGCGGGGCGGCGGCGGTTCCAAGTGGCTGGTGGCCTGCTCGACGGCACGTTCCAGGATATCAGCGGTGGTTCTGGGTTTTTTGGCCGGCTGTGCTGGGCGAGCGGGCAGATCTCTGCCGGGGGCTAAGTTAGCTTTGGCGGCCGAAGCTGCCGCGACACTCTTGGCCGGCGAGGGTCCATTACTAAAAGCGTCCGAAGTAATTGACGGGAAACGGCTGATCATACGACTCTTGGGTATTTGCTCGGCATGCCGCAGGCGCTGTTCGTCAAGACGCGATATCGAAGGTTTGACAATGACTTTGCGAAGCTGCCGAAGCGCCAAAGCGTCGGTGTCGCCTTGGGCTTTGTGCTGGCGTTTGAGGCTGGACCCGGGTTTCTTGACTGCTTGCCGCATTAAGGTTCTGGATGACGAGGGCGCGTGCGAAGAAGACCGTTTGGCCGGTTTCCTCGAGACATTGCTTAAAGCCGGTTTGGAAGTTCGCGGAGCTGGCTGTTCGTGACGGGTTGGCGGCTGAGCTTCAGCTTTATTCGGCTTCGGGGTCGGCGAATTCAACAAGGCGCCGGTGCTGGCGTCATAAAGTTTGCCGTTGATTTCTATGGTGTTGTTGTTTTTGCGCATGTATTGCCTAGCACATGGGTTTTAAGCGATGACTACATCTTAAACCCTCTTGTGATTCGAGGCAAGTCAATCCATACTAGTCTTTAGCCGAATCATGGACTATCTCGATACTAAAAAACAGCTTGAACACCGCATCATCCTGCTGGTCGGCTATGTGCTGGTGGCGATCGCCATAGTTACGGCTTCGCTCGTGTTGCTGTATAAGGCCTACGGTTTCGGTATCGGCAAAAACGGTACGGTTATCCAGAACGGACTGACTTTCTTCTCCAGCCAGCCTAATCCTGCCAGTATCTATATCAACAACCAGCTTGAGCCGGTCGCGACCAATACGCGCTTGGCGCTGCCTGCCGGAATTTATCACGTTACGTTGTCGCGCAGCGGTTACCA
The DNA here is from genome assembly GCA_035648575.1 of Candidatus Dormiibacterota bacterium. GTDB lineage: Bacteria > Patescibacteriota > Saccharimonadia > Saccharimonadales > UBA4665 > DASRLG01. The sequence goes on along the minus strand of DASRLG010000081.1, from coordinate 12,185 downwards.
TGACTGGCAACGGACCATCGAGTTGGAAGGCGGCAGCGTCGAGCATTTCGACTACCCTTTCCTGTTCCCGAAGGTGCTGACTACCAAAAAAATACAGACTTACGCCGCCGCGCCCGGCCTGATAACCCAAAGTCCGGACCAACGTTGGTTGCTGGTTGAGGCGCCTAACTCACTGACCAGCTTCGATGTCTACGACCTCAAAAACCCGACCAAGGCTTCGATTGACATCAGCCTGCCGGCGAATTTGTTGTCCAAGGCGACCGCCAATGAGAGCCTGAAGCTCGACGAATGGGCGGATGACAACCAGCACGTGGTCCTGCAGCATAACTATGACGGCAAGACAGAATTCATCCTGCTGGACCGCGCCAACCCCAGCCAGTCCGTGAACCTTAATACCAGCTTGTCGATCAGCCCTAGTAAGCTGACTTTAAAAAATAAGAAGTATGACCAATATTACGTCTATGACGCCTCGACCGCGGCGCTGCAAACGGCTTCGCTCAAGAGTCCGACTCTTATCCCTGTTCTGCAGCATGTCCTGGCCTACCAGTCTTATGGTGATAGTACCCTGCTCTACGTGACCGGCGACGGCGCGCCGGACGGCAAAGTACTGGTTAAATTACGTGCCGGCAGTACGACTTCAACTATCCGCAATTTGCCTACGGGCACGACTTACCTGGTTGATCTGACTAAATATAACGGGGTCATGTACGTTGCTGCCGGCGATACGGCCGGTAGTAAGGTTTATATCTTTCAAGATCCGGCAGCGCAACTGGCCGCCCAGCCCGGTCATGCCCCAGTGCCGACACAGGTTTTGCACGTGTCACAGCCAAGCTACTTGAGTTTTTCGCCCAATACCCAGTTTATTGTTGCCACTAACGGTAATTACTTCGGCGTTTACGACATACAAAACGATAACGGCTATAACTACACGACACCGGAAACAATGGACGCGCCGCAGACTCATGCTACCTGGATGGACGGCAATCGTTTAGCCTATGTTAGTGGCGGCAAATTGGTGGTTTTTGACTACGACAATACTAATCACCAGACATTGATGACGGCCGATAGCCGTTACCTGCCGGCTTTCGCGCCTGACTATAAGAATGTCTACGTATTGACGCCGGGTACATCGGGGCAGTCTGACCTTACCCAGACCTCACTGCTGACTGCTGCCGACCGCTAACCGGATCAGCTCAGCAGGTCGTCTATACGCTTAGTAGCCCATCGGATTGCTACCAAACCGCCTAATCCTAGAACTATGACCGTAACGGCCTTACCGGCGAAGGTACCGATGAAACGTGTCCAAAGTGTCGGGCCGTTACCAGGCAAAGCGGCCGGTTGGGCCGGCACGACGGCAGAAGCGGTCGCCGCGGTATTGCCGGTCGGGTCCGGGCTGACCTGTTGCCCGACCACAACCAGACGATGCAGGCTGGTACCGGGCGGATCGCAGGTAATCAAAGTCGCGGTAGCGGTCTGGCCGGCCACGGAGTTCAGCACGTCGACCTCACTGGGTTCGACGATACGGCGCGAAATAACCTTGTAAACGTACATTTTACCGTTGTATGACAAGTAAAAAGTATCACCCTGCTGCAGTGTATGCAGCAGTACGAAGGCAAATTTATACTTACCCTTGTTAAAGATATTGTTACTGCTATGACCGAAGAAAGCGGCATTGCCGCTCTGCCCGGGCAGCACGGTTGTCGGATAATGGACTACCCCGTTCTGTAAATCATTTTCGATGGTGTTCTCGTCGGTCGAGGTTTCGTTGTAGTCAACCGGTATCTCGACGTTGATTTTGGGGATAATCACCTCTGGGTTGGAGGTCTGGGCGATGCTGTCGCTGCTGATAATCAATGGTGTCGAACTGCTGGTCCGGCTGGGTTGGATAAAGGGGGCGATTACGACTTCGTTGAAGAAACCAAAAAGGAAGATAAGCAGTACGACGGCTCCCATGCCGAGGCCGAATAACAATGACTGCAGGTGATGTTTGGCCTGCAGCTTGCCGCCGGCCGTGACTTTGTTACGGATGGCCGATTGGACTTCTTGGCTGCTGCGAGCGTCCCGTAATTTGCGGGGTTTGGCAGCCTGTTGTTTGTGCTTGGCCAGCGTCTGGGCCGCGGCGACGCTATCAGGATGGGGTTGGCTGGTCAGCAACGGCTGGCTGGCATAAAATTCCTGCCAGACGTGGTGTTTCTCGGCTGCCGACAAACCTTGATAATAATCGTGCCATTCGGTCTGGATGGCTGCCAGGTCTTTGCCGGAGGTTCCCAGCTGGTACATAAATTGCTGGTGCTGGCTGCGCTGATCAGCACTCTCGGCCTCTGTTAATTCCTGTACGGCATCGGGCTCCTCGGCATACAAGCGCGCGACTTTCTGGCGTATCAAATCAGCCGCCGCTCGCGCGTCCGCCGCTTCGTCCGGGCCGGTTTTGGCGCCTGATTGGCCGTCGTTGTTTGGTTGAGGAAATGGATCTGTAGCCATAATTAAACAAAAGCTAATCTAGCTCTGCCTGCCTAATTATAGTACAATTATCCCCTGTAACCTACCTGGCGGCCGGCTCGGGCGAGTGGCGGAACTGGTATACGCGCACGACTCAAAATCGTGTTCCTCACGGATTGAGGGTTCGATTCCCTCCTCGCCCACCACGGATTGCAATATATTAATTGGCGACAAGGCTTGAAGTGGCAGCTTCGAAAAGACTGGCCGGGTTCTGGAGCCACCAGACACTAGCCGCGGCCGCGGTCTTGACGCGCCAGATGTCGATATCTTCTTCAAGTTTGGTACTGCTAACCTGGCCGTTAACGGCCACAAAAATAGTTTGCAGGTGTTTCACGATTATGGCCAGCTGGTGACTGCGCGTGAACTCGTGCAAGGCGTCAATCAGCCGCAGGAAATCCATTTCAAAAGTCAGGGCTATAGGAAAATGGGCTTTGGTAGCCAGTTTCTGCAACTGGGCGAAACTTATGACGAGCAGGCTGTTTTGTCTGGCTAGAAGCGCTTCGGGCGCGTTTATGAAATAGTCCGCGGCGTCTTTGGTGATGGTGAGAGAGCCCAAATATTTACTGGTGAATTTTTCCAACAGGATAGCGGTTTCGGAATTACGGCCTAAATCACCGGCCAGCAGCGTCACGTCGGACCAAGCGCTCATCTCCAGCAGTTCGGCCAAGGCCTTCTGTGAAAAACTGCCGCTGGGCGTGCTGGGCGCGTACTCGCCCGCTTCAAAAACCCGGCCGACCATCTTTTGCAGGCTGTCAGGCAGCAGCACGCGGGCAGTACCAACACCAGACTTGGCGCTCTCGCTATAGGCTTCACCGGCTGCCGCGAAGCCATGGGCGTTGCCGCCGACAATCAGCAGTTTGCCAGCCTGCTTCTTGTTCTCCGGGCGGCTCCAAAGCAGGTCCGGATACAGCGGCTGCCCAACAGCTTGTTTATGCCAATAATCTCGCATAATGATCAATTATAGCGGCGTAACGCTCAGGATACTCCCAGATATCATTGTGTGATCCGGGTAAGCCTATAAATGCCCAGTCCTGTTTTTCGACGTAGGTTTGTAGTTTGTCAGGTTGAGGCCATGGATCGTCCCTGTTAGCTATAAAAACGGTTTGCACATTGCCTAGCTGGGTAGCAATCCGGGCATGCTTGGCATCGCGCACTATATTACGGTTCCTGACTGGCTGGGCCAGGGCGTAATACAAGCTGTAGAAACCTATGACCAGGCCCCGCCATACATGAAAGTGGCGGATAAAGGCCCGGATATTCTGCTGGCGCGCGGCTTTGAAAGTTTCATGCGGGTGGGCTTGGGCTAACGGCATGCCAACGTGTATAAGCAATTTAGCCGAAGCTGCTTTTGGCACCAGCCAACAACCGGCGGAGTGCGCGATGATAATGTCTGCCTGACCAATGCCGCGCGCTTCTTCATAGCCGAAGCCACGCAGATCTTTGCGCAATTGGCGGCTGAGGGCCGGACCGCTCAGGAAACCGTAGCTGATAGCGTAGGTCAGTTTCGGTTTAGCTTGTGAGGCGGTATGTGCCATCGGTTGGCTCCAATCGGTAAATCATATTTTTGCGTTCGACGACAACTTGCCAGTCGTGCTGCCGGGCATGTTCAAAGAGCGTTTGGGTGGGGTTGAAAGCGATTGGTTGTTCGACGAACGACAGCATAGGGATATCGCTCTCGCTGTCGCCGACGGCGATGCTGTCGGTTTGGACGGCGCCGTGTTTTTTGACCAGTTGCTTGAGATAAATTGGCTTACGCTCGCTGAGCAGAACACTGCTCTTCCCGGTAAAATAGCCATCCTTAGTCTCGTACTCTGAACCGCCGAAATCATCAAAACCGTAATAATCGGCCAGCATACCGACAATCTCGCTCTGGGAGGCCGAGATGGCGAATAAGAGGTAATTTTTGGCCTGCAACTCCTTGATCAGATCACGCGTATAGATATAAACCTGATCCTTGTATTCGGCCAGCACGCTGCGACAGGCCTGCTCCAGGTCATCGACCGAAATGCCAATAATCGCTACCCTGATCAGGTTGACCAGCGTCTGTTCGTAGGTCGTGAACGAGTCGGTCCGTTTCTTCCAGTTCATCCTGGCTTCGCGCACTTTCTGGAATTGGATCGGGTCCAGGTGCCCGCGCCGGGCCAACTCATCGGCCAGCGCGTGATAAAGCTGCCAACGGATAATAGTGCCGTCGATATCGAAGACGGCGAAAGGCCGGTTGGGCATTATTCGACTCCTGTTACCCGGTTGACCATCAGGCGGTGGACGTTCAGCGCTTCGTGCTGCCGGAGATGCCCGTTGATGGTCCAGGTCAGGTGGCCGTCCGGCAACTTCTTGTTGAGTTCGTAAACTCCGACCGGCGGGGTCACCAGGTCATAGCGGCCGGCAACCATATAAATAGGCATGGTCAGCTTGCCGGCATGTTTGAGAATATAATCCGCCGGCATGAAGAAACGGTTGGCCAGGTAGTGCATCTCTATAAGGATGGCGCCTGGCTCGTAGGTGGAGTAGTTCCCCGGATAGTAACGGTCATCGAGTTTTAGCAGGGCGAGTTCCATGGTTTGGTAGGCGTAGGCTGACTGTTTGGCGGCTGCCGGATCATCACCAAGAACGGTTTTCAAATGGTAAGCTGTCGGGTTTTGGCGGTGTTTGGCCGGGACGCTGTCCAGGTATTGGTCCCAGACATCGGGGAAAAACTGGCGCCAGCCGCCTTGGTCGAACCAATCGATTTCGGCTTCAGCAGCCGTGAAAACACCGTCAATGACCATGGCCGCGACCCGTTCCGGGTGGGCGATGCCGTAAGCCAGCGCCAGGGTCGAACCCCAAGAGCCGCCGACCAGGACGAATTTATCCAATTGAAGATGTTGGGCGATTGCTTCGATGTCGGTTACCAGGTCCTGGGTCGTGTTGTTTGTTAATGAGCCGGTGGGCAGGCTCTGGCCAGCGCCGCGCTGGTCGTGGAAAATTACCCGTTGAACCGTTGGGTCAAACTTCCTTTTGTCCCGGTCGTCAACGCCGTTCCCCGGTCCGCCGTGCAGCACCATAATCGGCATTTTGGCATCGGCCAGTCCCCAGTCCTGGACGTACAGCCGGTGGCCATCGCCGACATCCAAGAAAAACTCCTGATTGGTGTGTTCGTCGGGTGTCATAACCCTCCTCATTTATATATCCAGTGTAACAGATATAGGACAATGGTCGGAGCCCATGACTTTGGGATGGATGTCGGCGGCTTTGACTTTGGCCTTGAGGTCGGCCGAGACCAGGACGTAATCAATCCGCCAGCCGACATTACGGGCGCGGGAGTTGGCAAAATGGCTCCACCAGGTGTAATAACCGTTGCCCTGCTTGAACAGCCGGAAAGTGTCGATGAAACCAGCATCGAGGAAAGCCTGGAAACCGGATCGTTCTTCGTCGGTGAAGCCTTTTTTGCCGCGGTTGGGCTTAGGGTTCGCCAGATCGTCCTCGGTGTGGGCGACGTTGAGGTCGCCGCAGAAGACGACCGGCTTGGTCTGCTCCAGCTGCTTGCAGTAAGCCAGGAAAGCCGGGTCCCAGTGTTTGTGACGCAATGGTACGCGGCTCAGGTCGTCCTTGGCGTTGGGCGTGTAGACGGTGACGGCCCAGAATTTGTCGAATTCGGCGGCTATCACCCTGCCCTCCTGGTTGGGGTCGCCATAGGTATCACCAGTGACCTTGAATTGCTTGATTATATCCTGGGGAAAGCCGTTAATGACCTGTTTTGGCTTGATCTTGCTCAGGAGCGCGGTGCCGCTGTAGCCGGGTTTTTCGGCAGAGTACCAGAAGACGTTGTAGCCGTTCGGTAGGAATTCGATTTGCTCGGGTTTGGCCTTCATTTCCTGCAGACAGAGGATGTCAGGTTTTTCCTTATCGAGAAATGGCTGGAACAGGCCCTTGTTGGTGACGGCCCGGATACCGTTGACGTTCCACGAGCAGAGTTTAATCATGGAAAACAGACTGCTCCAGCTTGGCTATTCGCTTATCATGTCGCCGAACATCTCGGTTGGTGGCCGTAACGACGTGCCTAATGGTTTTTACTTCTGAGCCCAGCTCATTAAATCCGTCACGTGTAACCATGTCTTCTAACTTATCTTTTATAAAATCCGTGGCTTCCAGAACTAAACCGATGTCGTGCTTGGTCTTTTCGTAGTAAAAGCCGACGGCTCGCTCGGCGGCCTGGTCAATCAGGCGCTCGATATCCTTGTCGTCATAGGTGATCATGCCTAATAGTATAGGCCGTGCCTGACGCGATTGCCATTAATTTAAGTTCTATTTAATACATCAATAAATCGTCTGCTATACTAAATGTCTAGATGAGCACACCGCCTTACAAAAGAGTCCTCCTAAAACTATCGGGCGAACAACTAGCTGGCAAATATGAATTTGGTGTTGATCCAGAAATCGCCGCTTTCCTGGCCGCCGAAGTCAAAAAAGTCGTTGACAGTGGCTGCCAAGTAGTCATGATCGCCGGCGGTGGCAACATGGTCCGTGGCGCCGAACTTGCCGGCCACGGTATCCGCCGGGTGACGGCCGACCAGATGGGCATGCTCAGCGGCCTGATTAACTGCATGGCCATAACCGATATCTTTGAAGCTAACGACGTCAAAACCCGCTGTTTAAGTAATATATTCGCCCAGCAGGTCGCCGAATCCTACTCTTACCGCCTGGCCGAGAAGCATTTGGAGCAAGGCCGCGTCGTGATCGTGGCCGGTGGCACCGCCCGACCTTATGTGACTCACGATACCGCGGCCGTTAGTTTCGCTCTGGAACTTGACTGCCAGTTGGTACTTAAGGCGACTAAATTCGAAGGCGTGTATGACAAAGACCCGGCTAAATTCGATGATGCCATTAAGCTCGACCATGTAACTTTCCAGGACGCTGTAGAGAACAACTCCATCAAAGTCATGGACAAAGCTGCCATCGGCCTGGCCATGGAACAGCACAAACCGATAGTTGTCTTCGACGTTATGCAACCTGGCAACCTGGCCAAGGTCGTAGCCGGTGAAGCCGTCGGCACTATGATTGATTAAAGTTAACTAGGCCTGGATGACCAGGTCTGGCGCGTCCAGGGTGACTTTGTCGCCCGGTTTGGCTTCGCCTCGAAGTATCTTCTGGGCGACGGTATCTTCGACGGCCCGCTGCAAGACGCGTCGCATTGGGCGGGCGCCGAGACGTGGGTCATTACCCTGCTCCACTATTTTCTGGATAGCTGCCGGTGTCAGTTCGAGCGCGATATTCTGGCTAGCCAAGGTTTCGTTGACTTCGCCGACCATGAGCTGGACGACCTGGGCTAGCTCTTCGGGATTGAGCGGCCGGAAAAGCACCATTTCATCGAAGCGGTTAATCAGTTCCGGTTTGAACTGGCCGCTGTTGATAAGCTCGTCGGTCAACTCCCCGGCGAAACTTTCCAGGGCTTCGCCGCGGCTGATATGTTCCCGAATCGTCGACGCGCCGGCATTGCTGGTAGCGATAATCACGCAATCTTTGAATGAGGCCGTGCGGCCGGACATGTCAGTTAACTGGCCTTCGTCCAGCAGCTGAAGTAAAAGGTTGAGAATGTTGGGGTGGGCTTTCTCGATTTCGTCCAGCAAGACTACGGCGAAAGGCTGTTGGCGTACGGACATCAATAAGCTGGCCGTGTCGGCCTCGCCCGTAGAAAGCAGCCGTTGGACGTCATCCGGCTGCTGGTATTCGCTCATATCCAGGCGTATCATGGCGGCTTCCGAACCGAAATAAGTCGCCGCGACAGACTTAGCCAGTTCGGTCTTACCGACGCCGGTCGGCCCGAGGAACAGGAAGCTGCCGATCGGCCGCCGGGGGTTAGTGACGCCGGCCCGGGCACGGCGTAAGGCGTTGGAGATGGCACTGACGGCGTGTGTCTGGTTGATCATGCGCTTGTGAATGTTATCTTCCAGGTGCAATAAGGCGTCGGCTTCGACGGGCGCGGCGCTTTCAGCTTTGACGCCACGGGTTTGCTCGATGGCCCGCTGGACACTGATAGCCGTAACGGTGGAGTTCTCACTGTGCGTGACCGCTTGATCGAGCAGTTTAATCGCCTTGCCCGGGTAGGCTTCGTCCTGTTCGTAGCGGCCGCTTAGCCGGTAGGCTTCATGGAGGGCTTCGTAAGCTACCAGAATTTGATGCCGGCGCTCAAGGGTAATGGCTGTGTCTTCGAGAATGCGCATAACCCCATCTTCCGGCAGTTCCTGCAAAACTACCGGCGTAAGCAAACTGGCCAAGCTCTGGTTCTTGGTTTTGAGCCGCTGGAAATCATTGGGAGACATGGCCAGGATAATCGGCACCGAACGGGCCTGAATGATCGACAGCAGGATTTGCGAAGCGTCAAACGAACCGGGGCCGTCATTGAAAAATAACTGGGCATCATCAAGAAATAGGATAACGTGGCCGGCCCGGGCGGCTTCGTTGCAAAGGCTCAGCATTATCTGCTCAAGCTCGCCCGGCTGCTGGGCGTGCGAAGTTATATTGGTGGCGTTGAGTCCGATTATTTGATGGTAGGCCAGGCTGGGCGCCGTGTTGCCCTCGATCAGCCTCTGGGCTAAGGCATAGACGCTCTGGCTCTTGCCGATACCGTCGGCCCCGATTAGTACTACGGCCGAGGCCCGGTTATTAAATGCCGCCTCGATCGACAGGACGCCTTCGGACTTGGTCAGCCAGCCAAAATGCGCGCCGTGGTTAGCGATCGACAAGCTGATATTCTCGCCGAAACGGTCAAGCAGCGGCGTGAAGCCAAAGGCCCAGTCCCGGCCGATGCCGCCGAAATCGCGTTTAACATCCCGCTCTTCAGCTAGTCCACGTCCCAGCCAGTTGGCAATGGCTTCGACGTCGGCCGGCTGGGCTTTAAGCTGGACCAGCAGTTGTTGAAAACCGGGCGCTGCCAGCATCAGGCCGGCCACCACGAAACCCAGTTCAATTATCGGACTTTCGTTGTTGTCGGCTAGCTGTGTCGCTACTTCCAGTGCTCGGCCCAGCTCGGCCGGGTCAGTACCCAGCTGTGGACCGACCATACTCTTATCCATCAACAAATGCCGCAAAAAGAAATTAGCCTGCCAGTGGTCGCTGATAGCCATCCAAACAGCTTGCGGTTGCTGGGCCGTTTGAGGCGTCAGCCGCGCCAGCACATCTCCCGATAACCGGCCGTTTAAATCATTACCACCGGGCGGCAGGGTCGATAACTGACGTTTCCACCACACGGCCGGCAGATAGAATAACAAGCCCGGCGAAGCCAGCAAAACCGCGTAGCGCCAGCTGGCGGTAAAGCCAAGTACCAGACCGGTCACTGCCGCCACGATGGCCAGGGTAAGCAGGACCCGGTAGCCGGTTTTGCCAAGGGTTCGGCCCAGCTTGGCCTGCTTTGCCCTCGGACTCTGGAGGTCGATAAGTTCACTCATATGATAAGCCCCGCTATCAGGCACCCGGGAATGGCTAACGGCAGCAGTGGCCAAGCGACTATTTCGAGGATGGTGAATGAAGCTACGATTACCAGCACTATCAAAGCGGCCACCAGAACGAAGAAGCGGACCACGAACCCGACTAAGCGGCTAAACACATTATCACCCCAGGCGTGAAATCGCTCGGCGATACTGGCACCGGGATAAGTAATAATCCGCCGCCAGGGCGCGAACAGGGTCCTTAATAATTGCCTGGCCGAAAAAGCGTCGGCTACTTGGTGAAGCCGCGGCCTGAAACTATTGATTACGTGCCGCCACCCTGAACCATACCACCAAGAGAAAAACGAAGACACAAGCATAACCCCAATTGTAACACTTCTTCCAATGAAACCGGACTGGGTATAACTTCGACAGCCGGTACCGTGCCCGGCCGCTACCGACAAAAATCATGGCGGAGGGAGAGGGATTTGAACCCTCGATAGAGTTGCCCCTATACCGCCTTTCCAAGACGGCGCACTAGACCACTATGCGACCCCTCCAAAAACTCGTCCGAGCTTAGGCCAGTATAACAAATACCGCCCTGTGCGAATAATTACTACAAAATACCTTGCCAAGATAGCAAGAACGGGTTTAGACTAAAAGAGAGAATGGCCCTGATTGAATTACAAGACGTCAGTAAACTGTACGGCTTCGGCGATGCCACTACCCTGGCGCTCGACGAGGTCAGCTTAACTATTGCGAAAGGCGAATTCGTGGCCGTCATGGGTCCCAGCGGCTGCGGCAAAAGCACGCTCATGAACGTCATAGGCCTGCTAGACCGGCCCAGCCACGGTGACTATCGTCTGGACGGCAAGTCGGTTGCCCGTCTCCGGCCTAACCAGTCCGCCAAGTTACGGCGTGACACTATCGGCTTCATCCTGCAGTCATTTAACTTCCTGCCGCGGCTGACCGTGTTGGATAACGTGGCTTTGCCGCTGGCCTACAAGGGAGTGTCCAGCTCCCGCCGGATCAAGCTGGCCAGCCAGATGCTGGAACGGGTCGGTGTCCAGGACCGGGAATATTTCCTGCCCGGCCAACTCAGTGGCGGACAGGCCCAATGCGCCGCCATAGCCAGAGCACTCGTTAATAACCCGAAACTTATTATCGCCGATGAACCGACCGGCAACCTGGACAGTTCCAGTTCCCGCTTGGTCATGGAGCTTCTGGCCGATATACACAAGATGGGCAATACCGTCCTGTTCGTTACCCACAATCCGGAGCTGACGCGTTTCGCCACGAGGGTCGTCTATATGCATGACGGCAGCATAATCCATGATGAAAAAACAGCTCTCGGCCAGGTAGCACCGCGTGCCCGCAAAGTGCTCTACACTATACCGACGACCAGCGAAGAAGATGACCTGGCCGGCGTATCGGTCATGATGAAAGCCTTCCCGGACAAAGCCGCGCCCCGACCCAAACGCAAAAAAGCTGCCGCCAAATCCAAATCAACCACCCGCGCCAAAACCAAACGTACAACCGCCCGTACCAGGAGTACCAAATGAGATCCCTGACCAGCGGCCACCTTAGGGCCGGTATCGACTCCGTGCGACGGGCCAAAGTCAGGAGTTTCTGGACCATGCTGGGCGTTATCATCGGCGTGGCCTCAGTCATAACCGTGGTAGCCATCGGCGAGGGCATCAAGCAGCAGATTAGCGGCCAAATTCACCACCTAGGCTATAACCTCATTACCGTTCGCCCGGCCGAATTACATGCCGGCAATGATAATAATGGCAATGCTATTTCCGGTCTGAATGTCAGTGGCACGCTCGGCACCAAAGACATCACCGTGGTCAGCCATACGGCTGGTGTAGCGGCTAGCGCCCCGTTGACCATAGTCGGTAACTCGGCCCAAGCTGACCACCCCTATTCGGGGGGTTTCGTAATCGGCACGACTGGCGACCTGCCCGGCCTGCTCAACCAGTCTTTAGCCTATGGTAACTTCTTCGATGACTCGGATAGCGGCAACAACGTGGCGGTCCTCGGCCAGCATGCCAGCGAGGTTTTGTTTAACGAAGACGTGCCGCTGGGCCGCAGCTTCATTTTTCACGGCCAGCAGTTTACGGTTCGGGGTATATTTAACCAGTTCGAAAGCATGCCGCTTGGCCAGGAAGTAGACTTTGACAATGCTATTTTTATCCCTAACGACGTAGCCGAAAGCCTGAGCAACAACACGGCTCCGACTTACGAAATATTAGCCCGTGCCACTGTCACCAAATCTACTGG
>DASRLG010000080.1:0-6688 GCA_035648575.1 Candidatus Dormiibacterota bacterium | reverse complement strand
GCGAAGAAACGGAGTTTCGCTATTATCCAACCCTGTTCCATACGGCTACCGGCGGCAAACGGGCAAACTCCAGTATTTCACTGAGCAGCCTTTTTGAGAATAAACCGGTCAATATAGTCAAAGGCTCAGCCGAGACAATTGACCGCAAAGCCAAAACCGTAATGACAGTCGACGGTCAAGCCTATGGCTACGACGATTTGATTATCGGGCTGGGCGTAGTAACTAACTACTTCGGTATCGCGGGCCTGGACGAGTATTCTTATAGCATTAAATCCCAGGCTGAGGTCGAGCGCTTCAAAGCCCATCTCCACCAGCAATTAACGGATGAGCATCGGCCGGATATGCACTATGTCATCGTCGGTGCCGGCCCAACCGGAATCGAGCTGGCCGGAGCCTTGCCAGGTTACCTGAAGTACATTATGAAGAACCATGGCGTGAACGGCCGCCGGATCCACGTCGACCTGATTGAAGCCGCGCCTCAACTGCTGCCGCGGATGCCCAAGGACGTTTCGCGCCGGGTCGGCCGACGGCTTAAGAAGTTGGGCGTCAAGTTATACGTCGGCAGCGCCGTTCAAGGCGAGACAGCTGATGAGCTGACCGTTAACGGCAAGCCTATTCGCAGCCATACCGTCATTTGGACGGCTGGCGTGACCAACCACCCTTTCTTCAAGGCTAATAATTTTGTCATTATGGGCCGCGGCAAGGTAGGCGTGGATACTTACTTGCAGGCCGAAGATAATATTTTCGTCATCGGTGATAACGCCAACACTCCCTTTAGCGGCATGGCCCAAACGGCCCTGCACGACGGCGATTTCGTGGCCCATAACCTGCGGCGGCGGGCTGCTGGCAAACCGTTTAAGAGCTACATGGCCATCCAGCCCATTACAGTTATTCCGGCCGGACCGCATTGGGCGGTGGTACAGGGAAGGCATTTGCGCCTAAAGGGTTTCGCCGGTTGGTTTATCCGCGAAGCTGCCGACATCATCGGTTTCCACGACCTGGAACCGTGGCCCAAGGCCGCCAGGCAATTCCTGACCGAATTCACGGCTGACGACAACTGCGAAGTCTGCGCCGCCGCCCAGGCCAGTTAAACAATTAGCTGCCGACATCTGTTTCCATATACAATATAGTCATGGATGAGAGGTTCAAAGCCGACTACGAGGCGCTAAATGACGAGCAGCGGCAGGCGGTTGACGCCCTGGAAGGGCCGGTTTTGGTAGTGGCCGGGCCGGGAACTGGCAAGACTCAGTTGCTCAGTACCCGCGTCGCTAACATCTTGAAATCGACCGATACCAAGCCGACTAACGTGCTCTGCCTGACTTATACCAACAAGGCCGCTATAAACATGAAAGAACGGATTATCCGGTTGGCCGGTCCCGAGAGCAGCAAGCTGCCAGTCAAGACTTTTCACAGTTTCGCCGGCGAGATTATGAATCTGTACCCGGACTACTTCTGGAATGCCGCCCGGTTGAGCGTGGCACCAGATTCGGTGCAGCTGGAAATTATCGAGTCAATTGTCGGCCAGTTACCGCTCGACAACCCTCTCTCCCTGAAGTTCGCCGGCCAATACACCCTGCTCAGTGATATCCGGCGGGCCATCGGCCTGACCAAAGACGCCGGTCTCACACCGGCTAAACTGCGAGCCATTATCGAAGTTAACTTGGCATACTTGGACGAAATCGAAGTGCCTTTGGTTGAAATACTAGAAACCCGGCTGTCAGCCAAAAACCTTGAAACCTTACGGACCAAAGTCGTCGCCCTGCCGCAGCAGCCGATCGACGAAATGATATATCCCCTGATATCGTTGTCCACGGTCCTGCTGGAAGGCCTAGATAAGGCAATAGCATCAGATGAAGACACTGGCAAAACCGCTAACACCGGCATCTGGAAAAAACGCTGGCTACAAACCGAAGCCGCCCAAAAAGGGCTGTTCAACGAGCGGCGCCGTAATCGCTGGTGGCTGGAGCTGGCCGACGTTTATAGCGATTACCTGGAACAGATGCACGAACGCGGTTTCTACGACTATGCCGATATGCTGGTCGAAGTCATTACGCAGCTGGAGCAACACCCCGAAATCCTGGCCGACCTCCAGGAGCATTTTAACTACGTGCTGATCGACGAGTTCCAGGACACCACGCCCGCCCAGCTCAGGCTGGCCCATTTGGTGGCTGACCACCACAGTCTTGACGGGCAGCCCAACCTGATGGTGGTCGGTGACGACGACCAGGCGATTTATAAATTCAGCGGGGCCGAGCTGAACAACATGCTGGGTTTCAAGCGCCGTTATCCGGACGCCGAACGAATTATATTAGTCAAAAACTACCGGTCGACCCAGGCCGTGCTCGATACCGCCAAACAGGTTATCGAACAGGCCGAAAACCGGTTAGTTAAGCAGGATGCCAGCCTTAGCAAAGACCTGGTCGCCGAAAACCCGCCGCTCGGCAACGGTAGTATCAAAGCCCTCAGTTATACCTCGCGTGAATTGCAGCTCAGCCAAATCGCCCGCGACATCCAGGCGGCCTACAAGCCTGACCGGGAAATTGCCGTCCTAGCCCGTGGCCACGACAGCCTGGTCAAAATGTCCGGCATCCTGCAACAACTGAACGTGCCGGTGCGTTACGAGCAACAGACCAACATTCTGGAGCACGAGATCGTTAACCAGGTTTACCTGATGGCGCAGCTGCTTGAGGCTATACAGGCTGGGGATAGCCAAGCCGGCGACGCGCTCATCCACCAGATTATCCGGCACCCGATGTGGGGCATCGCGCCGGGGATACTCTGGCAATTGGCAGTCGATAATTACGGTAAGGGCGACTGGTTGCAGTCGTTGCTGGCCAGCCAGCAACCGGAACTAAAAAACATCGGCGACTGGTTCGTCTGGCTGGCTGGCCGGACCGACAGCCAGCCGCTGGCGATCACGCTGGAATACCTGATCGGCCTCAGGCACACCAAGGATTACAGTTCCCCTATTAAACGTTACTTCGTCGATGGCGGTGCTGAGCTAGCTAACCAGTATTTCCACAGCTTGTCGGCCATCCAATTGCTGCGGGCGCTGGTCCATGATTTCGCCAAGACCGGCGAGCCGACACTAGCCGAGCTGATCCGTTTTATCGAGATTAACCGGGTCAACGGCCTGATAGTGGCCGACGAGTCGCCGTTTATCACGGGCGACCACGCCGTGCAGTTGTTGACGGTGCACAAGGCCAAGGGCCTGGAATTCGATGCCGTTTATATTATCGATGCCGTGGAGGACAACTGGCGGCCCAAAGCCGGCGGACGTAAGCCGCCGGCCAACTTGCCGCTGCAACCGGCCGGCGACGACCTGGATGACTACGTACGGCTGATGTACGTCGCCCTGACGCGGGCCAAAGCGTCAATTACCGTCAGCGCCTACCATCTCGACCACGCCGGCAAGGACGTGGCTGTCAGCCCGATCATCCAGAGCGCCTTTGACGTCAAGCGCGTCACCGAAACCGCCAAGTCCAAGCTGGTCGAAGTCCTCGAAGAGAACCTGCGCTGGCCGTCCCTGGACGGCGGACAAGAGCAAGCCATTCTCAAAGCCCGTCTGGAAACTTACAGCCTCAGTGTCACGCATCTTTTAAACTTCTTAAATGTGGGGAAGGGCGGACCCCTATACTTCAAAGAGCGCAACCTGCTGCGGCTGCCCGAGGCCAAATCCGTCAACCTGGCCTACGGCACGGCCATGCACAGCGCCATGGAAACCGCCCAAAAACTAATCAACAAAGATATGTTCGAGCTAGCCGCGGTTAACGCTGATTTCACGCAAGCCCTGGCCGCCCAACAGTTGGCGCCGTCCGAGTACCAGCGTTTTAATAAGCAGGGCAAACAAGTATTAGCCAGACTGTTTAACGAATACAGCTACCTCTTGCCAAAAGGCAGCCTGGCCGAACAGGACCTGCGGGACATCCGCGTCGGTCCCGTCCGTTTGCGCGGTAAACTCGACCGGGTCGACCTGTCAGGCGATTCAATGACCATTATCGACTACAAGACCGGCAAACCGCTCTCAAGCTTCGACACTAAGGATAAAAACAGCGTTCTTAAGGCCCATAACCAGAAGCTGCAGCTAGTGTTTTACGCTTTGTTGGCCGGCCAGCACCCCAGCTTCAGCCAGTACTCCAGCGTCAGCGGCCAGATGGTCTACCTGGAGGCCGAGGACCAGAAACAGCTAACCAGGTCGTTCACCCCTGACCAAACCGACATTGACAGGCTCAAGCAGCTGGTTACCGCGGTCTGGCAGCACATCATGAAACTGGACTTCCCGGATGTCAGCCGCTACTCTCAGGATATTCCAGGTGTCCACCAATTTGAACAGGACCTGATCGACGCTAAGATTTAGCTTTTGTTCGCGTTGCTGACAAAACAAAACTGCCCGGCGTAACCAGGCAGTTAGTTTAGTCAAGTGAGTATGACTATTTCTTAGCTTTTGAGGTCTTCTTTTTAGCTGATGACCTAACAGCTGGTGCGGCTGTGGCGCTAGTAGCTTTGGCATTAGCCTTTTCAGGCTCGGCAAACAACAAAGCGTACAGGTTCACACCGATGATGGCACCCAATACTGGACCCAGTACGTAAGTACCCCAGACCCAGGCACGAACACCCAAGGCGACTGCCGGGTTCAGCAAACCGATAGCGGCAGGAGAAGCGGCAACGACACCGATCATCAAAGCCAGACCGGCAAATGAAGCCGTAACAGCCCGGCTGAATCCCTGGTAGACAGCCGCGGCAACGCCGAAGCTGAAGATAGCCGTACCTACGGCCTCAGCGACCAGGATACGGCCAGCGAAATGACCGCCAACGGGTTGCAGGCTGCTTTTAACAAGGTAAGTGTAGAGGTAGTAGGCACCCCATCCACCGAGGAACTGCGCCGCGATATATATAACCGCGGTCACGGACTCGATCTTGCGAGCCGTCCAGAAACCCAGCGTCAAAGCCGGGTTAAAGAATCCACCCGAGATGTTCCCAATAGCAAAGACCATTAAAGCTATTGTCAGACCTGCTGCGGCCGCTACGAAAAACGGCACACCTATAGTTGAACGTTGCACGCTCAAAATCAGAAGCGTCAATGCTCCCGTTCCTAGAAACTCAGCCACGTAAGTAGCTACTTTGCGTCTTCCAAACATTTTTGGAACCTCCACTTATTTAATGTCATAAGGATAGCTGTAGTTATCGCATTTGTAAAGCTTTATGATTTGAATGGGATTTAATCTTGGCGTAGTTATTGAATTCAGATTAGTCATTAGTTCATACAATATTGCAAAAAAGCATTGCGGCGGGGAAAGCGGTAGAGTATAATTCTGTGATAAATATCATACTCACATGCTGACCCTAAGCAGTTCGGAGTGCTTCCGCAGCCGACTAGGGCAAACAGAAACTAGGAGAAAAAATGCCTGATCGCAACATAATCCTCACTATCAACACGGTTGAACCCGCCCTGGTGAAAGCCGTACATACACTTAGCAAAAAGCTGGGTAAAGAGCTCGAAGGGCTAGTGCTGGTCCATACGGATTACGCGGATTTTGAGGCGCGGCCCAAAGACGACAGCGGCCTCTTCAAAGAAATCATCTGCGACTTTGACAATCCGGACGAATTACAACGAGTCCTGAAACCATATACTGACAGCCTCCTGATCGTAACTTGCCGTTACGAAGACGCTATGCACCGGTTCAGGCAAGTCGTGCCGTTCGTGCCGTACGTCAACACGCCCTCTGAGAGCTCTTTGCTATGGTCGACCGAAAAACCATTGATGCGTGACCGGCTCAGCAACTACGACAAGAGCCTTACGCCGCTTTATCAGCACCTTAAGGAAGTTGATATGCCCCAACTGGAAGAGCTGATCAAAGACTTTACATACCCCTTGATCGTCAAGCCCAGCGATCTGCAAGACGCCTTACTAGTAACCGAGTGCCACAACCTGGAAGAGTTAAAGGTTTGCCTGAGCCACACTTTCCAAGTCATCCATGAAGTTTATTCGCGCAAACATCGGCATTTCACGCCGAGCGTTCTGGTCGAAGAAATGATGCAAGGCAAAATGTACTCGACGGACGCTTACGTCATGCCGGACGGCGAGATCTTTTGCTTGCCGCTGGTAGAAGTTATTACGGCTCATTCGCTCGGCCTGCCTGGTTTTTACAGCTATCGGATACTTGTCCCGACCGACCTGCCGGAGACTGAATCAGAGGCCGCTTTTGAAGCTTCCAAGGGCGCTATCAAAGCCCTTAACTTACGCTCCACGACCACGCATATCGAACTGTTCCAGACGCCACAGGGCTGGAAGATCATCGAATTGGGTGCCCGGATCGGCGGCTACCGCGAAGCCATGTACCGCGAGGCTTATGGCATTGAGCATTTCTATAATGATTTGGCAGTTCGAATAGGTATTAAACCGACTATGCCAAGCAAACTGCTGGCCCACGTTTTCGCGATCAATATTTATGCCGACCAAGAGGGTGAAATTACGGCTATCGAGGGCTTGGAAGAGGCCGAAAAACTCGAGAGCACGGTCAGCCTGGTCTGCAAGGGTAAGCCAGGTGACGTGGCATTGTTTGCCAACAACGGCGGCGGGCTGATCATCGACGGTATTCTAAGCAATAAAAATCTTGAACAGCTTGAAAAAGACGACACCAAGCTACGTGAGCTTATCAAAATCAAAGTCAAACCGCCGGCTCGAAAA
>DASRLG010000079.1:0-5871 GCA_035648575.1 Candidatus Dormiibacterota bacterium | reverse complement strand
GGGGAAGTTCAAAGCTAGCCCTTATTCCAGTATCACGTCTTGCCTGGAGTAGTTCTACCAGCGCGCCGCCCAACAAAGCCTGATGACGGCACACACCGGCGGCCGCGTTAATAAACCCGGAAAGCCCAATCTCATCCCTGTCGCCTATGACTAACTGGCCGCGTCGCAAGGCCTCTTGTCTCAGTACGGCTCCGGCCAGATGCCTGTCTGAGACCATGGTGTCATTGACCGCCCAGTTTAACGCGTACCCAAATGATAACAGCGATTCTTCCTCGCCCCCTGTTAAATACTCTTCAAGATGTTCGTAAGCCACATCATATGGCCTAGGTGCTTGATCAAAGTCAACAACGTTAGCACCATATCTATAGTAAACCCCGCCTAATATAGGCGTATCGGGGCCGATAACATGACGTTCGCCAAGCTGTACGGGGTTCACTGCCATAATTAGCAGTTATTATACCGTATTATTAAATAATAGTCAATACTATGGTCGGGGTGACAGGACTTGAACCTGCGACCTCACGGCCCCCAGCCGTACGCGCTACCAACTGCGCTACACCCCGAAACATAAATGTCGGGCACCGAGGTGATCACCTGAGGGATCCCAGGTGGGTGCTCGCACGCGGCGGCCACAGCCGACGCAAATCTTGAGCTCCCTAATGATTAGTATCAGATAATCATTATCTCGGATGCAGACCAATGGCCTTACCCGACAATCGTCTATTATAGCGCATCCCGGTCGGCGCGCGGGAGTTATCCCAGCAGGAAATTCAGGATGCTATTCTCGACGTTGCCGATCGGGCCAGCTATGAACTGGAAGATGATCAGCATGAAGAGGATGATGCCGACGAAGCCGAAGCTTTCGATCTGGCGCATGATTTCCTGCAACGGTTCAGGCGCGAAGGCGTACAACAAACGCGAGCCGTCGAGCGGCGGGAAAGGAATCATATTGAAGATGAAAAAGCCGATATTTACCTCTGTAAAGATGACGAGTGAGTTGTAGAAAAAGCTACTAAGACCAGCGCCCCAAAGCCGGAAAACACCAGCCGCCAGGCAGGCCAAAACCAGGTTCGTCAGCGGACCGGCGACGCCGACCAACGCCGTACCGAATTCGTCATACTTCACCCGGTCCGGATTAAACGGCACCGGTTTAGCTATGAAAAAGGGCGGCAGGCCGCTGAGTATCAGGACCATTGGCAACAATACCGTCGTCACGGCATCAATGTGCTTGAGCGGATTCAGCGTCAACCGCCCCATATCCTGCGCCGTGGTGTCGCCCAGCCAGTGCGCGACATAAGCGTGCATCGCCTCATGGATCGACAAGGCGATAATGATCGACAACAGGACTACTGCCAGGTCACCGCCGGATAAGTTATTCAACATGCTTAACTCACAGTATATACGTTTGAGGGATTTTTTATAAAGCTAGACTTCTTCGAGGAGCTGGCGGTGGCCGGCGACGTCGTGAACGCGCAGGTAGGCCGCGCCGGCGGCAATGGCTTTGCGGCCGGCGGCCAGGTTAGTTTCCAGCTCCATCCGCTTGTCACCCAGGAAACGTTTGCGAGAATAGCCGATCATCACATCGTATTCGGGTACATGTTTGGCGAATTCAAGCAGTTGTTCGTTGAGTTCCTGGGTTTTGCCGAAACCTATGCCGGGATCAAGGATAATTTGATTATGTTTCAGGCCCTTCTCCTGCAAGAGGTCGGCCTTAGCCAGCAGATCATCAATCACGACTTGTATGTCATTGATCAGCTCGCCCTGGTGCGCCGCCTGGATATCAGTACCCTCTAGGTGGCCTATGATACAACTAGCTTGATGCCGGGCAATAACTTCGATCATGGCCGGATTATTCATGCCGCTTACGTCATTGATGATGAACTCCCGCATGGATAATGCCCTGCCGGCCGTCTCGGGATGGTAGGTATCAAGCGACAGCCGCCTGGGGTAGAGAGTCGAGAACCATTCCAGAACAAGCTTCAGGCGCTTCCATTCTTCGGTCGGCGTGATGGGTTTCGCGCCCGGACGCGTGCTCTCCGCCCCTATATCAACCAGGCTGGCACCCTCGGACATAAGCTTCTCGGCGTGCCGCACCGCCTTCTCTGGATCCAGGAAGAGGTCGCCGTCGCTGAAACTGTCCGGGGTAATATTCAGAATCCCGACTAATTGAACCATGGTGATATCATAGCAAATCACGCCCGGCCCTGTGCTAACATATGGCAATGACGATGATTTATCTGGCGTTGGGTTCTAATGTCGGCGATTCGCGGCAGCATATCAAGCAGGTGGCGGACCTGCTGGCGGCAGTTCTACGCGACATGAAACAGGCCCCGGTTTACCTGTCCAAGGCCGTCGGCTACACCGACCAGCCGGATTTCTTCAACACGGCCGTCAGCGGCCTGACAGAGCTGAAGCCGGCAACCCTTTTAGAACAGATCAAGGATATTGAACAGCAGGTCGGCCGGACGCCAACCTTTCTCCACGGCCCGCGCGAAATCGACATCGACATTATCTTCTACGGCGACACCGTGCTCGAGACAGATGAACTAACCATCCCCCACCCTGGTTTCCGAGACCGTGACTTCGTACTGCGGCCGCTTCTCGATCTTGAACCTTCGTTGACCGACCCGCAGACCGGCCAAACCGTCGCCAGCTTACTGGCCAAGATAAATTCCAGCCAAAAATCCCTCATCAGACAAGTTGACGAAGAAGCTTAAAACCGCTACAATAACACCTTAATACGTCATTAACATTTAAGGATCCGCAATGCAGAAATGTGATCTCACCGGCAAAGGCAAGCAATACGGCAGCAATGTCAGCTTCTCCCAACGCCACACCAAGAAAGTCTGGAAGCCCAACCTACAGATGAAAACCGTTGTCATCGACGGCCGCAAAGTCCAGATGAAACTCAGCACCCAGGCCATCCGCACCCTCAAGAAAAAGGGCCTGCTGACCCCTGCCGCCAAATAGCCCTCTCTCAGGCCTTAAAATCAACTACCCGACTATAATCGATCAAGTTTTTGTTGCATGTAATAAGGAAACTCTCCGGCATACCGCTTCTGGAGCGCGGGGTTCCGCCAATCCTGCTTAGGATCAATAACACCGCGGCATTGAGTCGAGCCGCAGCTACATGGTTCAATATATTGCGTATCAGAGTCCCACGAAACAGCGTAATCGGTCGTCAACTCTTCTCCCGTTTTTACTGGCTCGCGAGTTACTAAAAACGCCAGGTCAAAACCTTCTAAGATTACTATCTTGGCGTTCGGATCACAGGAGTGGTTATAGCCTACCAAATTACTATCTACTTCCTTGGCGTCAAGACCCGCCAAAAACCGGTTATCCCCAATCTGTTGATGAGAGCCGTTTATGACGCTAACATTGTCTAGGATAGTACGCTCATCGACTACCCGACCCTGTTTAATCGCCACGAGCGTACCTTTAGGTATATCGACAACTGCAAAAACGCCTTTACCCTGTATAGGAGAACCTTCTCTTCGTTCGATTGACGAGGAAAGCCAAGAAGTTATTTTATCAATTTCCTCGTGCTCGGCAGCTTCCAAGAACATACCTGCTATGCTTGGTACGCCAATCTTCTCTGTCCTCAATAGTCCCGGGACAGAGAGATAGCTCATAACTTACTATTTCTCGAGAATAACCAGTTGGGTGATGTCGGTCAGTTCGCCGGGCTTAAGCTTGAGCTTGGTAACCGTTTCCTTGGGTTCCATGGCTAGCTCCTTGAGAGCGGCAGATAGTTCCTGCTGGGGTACGGGATAGTTCAGGGCTTTATCAGCGTAATGGGTCGGTATGACCAATTTGGGCTCGATGTCTTTGATAAGCTTAATGGCGCCGACCGGATCAACAGTGTAACCATTACCGCCGACCGGTACTAACAACAGGTCGACCAAGCCGATGGCTTCCAACTGGGCATCGCTCAGTTCGGGATAAATGTGACCTGTAATCAACACGCTGTATTCACCGGTGACAAGCTTGAACATCGTGGCGCCCAGTTTGCCCGGTTCTTCCATGTGGCCGCGGGCAGTTATGCCGATAATGGAAATATCCCCCACTTCGTACTCCCCGGGACTGTCAAACACCCTGCGCGCGCCGTCGATGTCGCCGTGGGCACCGGTGAACAGGGCTATGTCTTCGGTCCTGGTAACGCTCTTGGCGCCGAGATCAGCCAGGTTGTCATCAATTATGATGCGCGTACCTTTGTGCGTCACGCCAATACAATTAGCACCGTAAAACTGCAGCTCCATTAGTCCTCTTCCTTTTCTTCAATCGATAACAGGTTATGTTTATCGATTACCACCTGTTTCTTGGACTGTTTGATGGCCGTCGCGAAACGGTCGCGTATCTGTTGGCGATACTGGAAATCGGCCAGGCTCATGACGGCGTAACGAATGGCTTTGTTCTCCTTGGCTTCCAACTCGTCAACGTACTTCTGCAGGGCATTAGGATTTACCTCACCGACAATTAGAAAATCCACCCCGGCTGTCTCGTCACGGGTGAACTGGCCGGTGAAAACCACCAGGTCAATCTGGCCTATAGCCCGAAAATCAGCTTCGGAGCCGGCTTCGGCATCGGCGGCGACCGCTTGCGAGGCAGATCCGGCGATAGCTTTCTTCTTCAACCCGCCGCCAAAGATCTGCTGCAACGGTTCGTAATACTCGAATTTCTGGTTAACCTCGTAATACAGTTTGTTGTTGGTGTTATCGGACGTGATGATGCCGATACTGAGCAGGTTGCTGAGTTCGCGGCGGACGGAATTGATCTGCTCGTCGATCTTACGGGTTATCTCGCGGACGAAAAAAGAACGGTTCGGATTGCTGTAAAACAGCTGCAATAACTTAACCCTCGTTTTTGACCCAAACAATTGCTCAATCATTTATTAAGTGTAGCAAAGTTTGGTGCGCTTGTGAACCTCAGCGCTCTAAAAACGTTGTGACAGAATCTACAATTTCATTCCAATTAACAGGGGCAGGAAACCATTGAATACTTTTGTTACGCTTGAACCAGGTGCGTTGGCGCTTGGCCAGGTCGAGGTTGGCTTTAATGATCTTTTGGCGGGTCTCGGCCAGGTTTTGGGTACCGGAAAAGTAGCCGCGCCACTGCGCGTAACCGACGCCTTTGAGGGCCTCGCAATCCCAGCCATAATGGTCGGCCAGGCCTTTGACCTCGGCTTCCAGGCCGACGGCGAGCATGGCGTCGCAGCGTTTTACGATTCTATCTTCGAGTACCACGCGATCGGTTTTGAGTCCGATAATTAGCGTGTTGCCACGCATTTCCTGCCTGGTAGGCCGCGCGCCTTGGGTTTCGATAAGTCTTATTAACCGTCGTTTATTGCGCGTATCGATATCGCCGAGTTCAAGTTTTAAATCAGTTATTCTCTTCAGCAACTCCTCAACACCCAGTCTGTTAAGCTCTTCCCTGTCACTCCTGTCACCAGCTGGCAAAAACCCATAATCATAAATCACGCCGTCGACGTATAAACCGGTGCCGCCAACCATAATCGGCAATTTACCCCTGTTAGAAATATCGTCTATAGCTTGGTTGGCCAGTCTCTTGAACACCGCGGCCGTGAAATCCTCGTCCGGCGCCACGACATCCAACAGGTGATGCGGCACCGCGGCCCGCTCTGCTTCGGTCGGCTTGGCCGTGCCGATGTTCGCCTCGCGCCTGACAGTCCAACTGTCGGCACAGATAATCTCGCCGTCAAACTGCCGCGCCAGGCGAATTGCCAGCTCGGTCTTACCTGAGGCCGTTTCGCCGACAATGACCAATAACGGCGGTGTCCGGCTAGTCATTCGGCGGCCACCACAGTAATTCTCCGACAGATACTTTATAATCATCCGACACCGTGAAGCCCTC
>DASRLG010000078.1:0-6023 GCA_035648575.1 Candidatus Dormiibacterota bacterium | reverse complement strand
CTACAGTATCTGTTAATGCAAATATAATTAAGCTTGAACGCTTAGCAAATAACCATGGAAAAGTCCCAAGAGACTAAAACCCGACGCGTTTCCCCCGAAAAAGCCAAAGCCCAGGCTTCCCGTATCGCCGAAAGGCTGTCTAAGGCCGCCACCGAAAAAATGTCCAGCCTGGAACCGGCACCGGAACGGATCGGCCATATGTTGGTAGCGGCTAACGAAGCGGCGCCTACAAGACACATAAGTAACACCGGCAAATCCGTGCTGGAAGCGGTCCGCAGGGCAGACAAGAATCCTGAACGCCCGCCGGAACGCCCGGCCGCCCCCGTTTCCGAAAAGCGTATTAGCACTATTAGCCGGGCAGAACTGCTGAGTATGAGCGAACAGATCATGATCGATGGCAGCAGCCTGCGGCAAATCTACGAAAGCCATCTGATAGGCGAACGGGGTTTGCGCCGCCTGGTAGCCGAACATCTCGAAGGCCGGGATCTCAGGAAAGCCTTGCGCCAGGAAGTCGTCGAGCGGGAGATAGATTTTGAACGCGACCCGGACGTACGCGATATTATTCCCCAAGAGGTGCCCAAGAGCATGGTTGCCAGCGGCCAGGGCAAACAAGCCCTCGATGAATTATTGGAAAAAGCCGCCGTCAACATCAGCGATAGCGGCGAAGAAGCCGCTTTTTTCAAGGCCCGGGCGCTTTATGAGGCCAGCCAGCTGCAACAGCACAAACAGAGCCGCCACCTGGTAGATATTGGCGTGGCCGGTATTATAGTCATCCTTATGGGCTTAATCCTTGTTCTCTCCTTGACCCGGAGTTAGGCGTTATACTTATCTGGTATGCAAAAAGTCATTCTTTATTACAAATTCGCTCCCGTAGCTGATCCCGAAGCCGTCCGGTTATGGCAACAAACCCTCTGCGAGAAGCTTAACTTGAAGGGCCGCGTCCTGATTGCCCCGCACGGTATCAACGGCACCCTTGGCGGCGAGCTGGAAGACCTGAAAACTTATGCCAAGGAAACCAAGACGTATGCCGCTTTCAAGGGCATGACGTTCAAGTGGAGCGCCGGGAGCCGGCAGGATTTCCCGCGGCTGTCAGTCAAAGTCCGTCCGGAAATCGTCACTTTCGGCGTGCCTGACGAGGTTGAAGTCGACCAAAACGGCGTTATCGGCGGCGGCCGGCACCTGAAGCCCAAGCAGGTCCATGAACTTATGGCCGAGCGTGGCGGGGACGTAGTTTTCTTCGACGGCCGCAATGCTTATGAAGCAGCGGTCGGCAAGTTCAAAGACGCCGTCGTGCCCGATATCGAACATACCCGCGATTTTGTCCGTGAGCTGGAAGACCCTAAATATGATTCGATCAAAGACAAGCCGGTCGTCACTTATTGCACCGGCGGCATCCGTTGTGAAGTACTCAGCATGCTGATGAAACGCCGCGGTTTCCAGGAAGTTTACCAGATAGACGGCGGCATCGTTAAATACGGTGAAGAGTACGGTGATGACGGCCTGTGGGAGGGCTCTCTATACGTGTTCGATAACCGCATGGGCGAGAAGTTTTCTGACAAAGCCGTCGACATAGGTGTCTGCGGCCATTGCGGGGCCAAAACCAGCAACTACGAGAATTGTGCCAACAAAGCCTGTAACAAGCTAGTCCTGATCTGCGAATCCTGCACAGCCGCTACCGAAACTTGTGGCGACCCCCAATGTCAAACGGCTCAAGCGAGAGCATGAAACTAATCTTTATTTACGGTCCGACCGCGGCCGGCAAGCATACCGTCGGCCAGAAACTGGCCGACCTGACAGGCTATAAGTTTTTCTATAACCACCTAACAGTCGACGTGGTTAGGCCTTTATTCGGCAATGTCGACGAAGATCAGCGGCGGAACGATCTGCTGGACGGTTTGCGGCTCATGGTCATCGAAACTGCCGTCCGCTATGGTATGGACATTATTTTTACGCTTGCTTACACGGCCGGCCAAAGCGACGAGTTCGTCGCCAACGTTATAAAGGTTGTCACTGAAGGCGGAGGACAGCTTCATTTTGTCCGCCTTACGCCTCCGGACGCCACGATATTCGAGCGGATCGGCAACGAATCGCGGCGCAAGCTTAACAAGCCGACTGATCCCGAGCATCTGCGCCGCAAAATGGCCAAATACGACATCCGCGCCCTGATAGACTATCCGTCCAGCCTGGACCTGGATACGTCGCGACTATCACCTGAGGAATCGACTGACCGCATCATCAAAGAGTTCGGCTTGCTTGACTGAACAAGCGCCTGCCGCATCCCAGTTTGGCCTGGCTGGCCTCGGCTAGGGTAAAATGTAATAACGATATGAACGACGTTCTTGAAACCAAATTAGGCGAGCTGCCGAAATCACCGGGCGTGTATTTCCATAAGGACAAAACGGGGCAGATTATTTATGTTGGCAAGGCGGCGGTGTTGCGCAACCGGGTACGGCAGTATTTCCAGCAGTCACGCAGCCGTGACCCCAAGACAGAGGCCCTGGTGGCTGAAATCTCAGACATCGATTGGATGGTCGTCGACAGCGAGTTGGAAGCCCTGTTCCTGGAAGCCGAACTGATCCGCCGCTACATGCCGCGCTACAACATCCTGCTACGCGACGACAAAGCCATGAGCTATATCCGTATCGATTACGACAGCGATTACCCGACCGTCAGCACTACCCGGCGACCGCTTGATGACGGGGCGCGTTATTTCGGGCCGTATTTTAGCACTGTCGCCGTCCGCCAGTCGTTGAAACTCCTGCGGCGGGCTTTTCCGTTTGCTTCACGGCGGCTCGCGGGCCAGAAGAGAGCCAGCCTGCATTATCATCTGGGGCTTGACCCGGGACTCGAGGAAGGCAAGACCAGCCTGCAGGACTACCGGGCCAATTTACGCAAGCTGATCGCCGTCATCCAGGGCAAGCGCAAGACTATCGAAAGGGAACTGGAGCGCGATATGAAACGGGCCGCCAAGGCCGCCGACTTCGAGCGGGCCGCCAAGCTGCGCAACCAGCTTTTCGCCCTGAGAGGCCTCGACAAGCAGGTTATTTTCAGCGACAAAGAGTTCCTGGACATCAGCAAAGATCATGCCCTAACTGAATTAGTTAACTTGTTAAGTATTGCCAAATTTCCTCGACGGATCGAGGGTTATGACATCAGCCACCAGCAAGGCAGCGACGTCGTGGCCAGCATGGTGGTCTTCACTAATGGGGTCAGCGACAAAGCCCAATACCGCAAGTTCAAGACCAAGCTTGACCATAACAATGATTTCTACAATATGAACGAGACTATCAAACGCCGGCTCAGCGACAAGAACCGCAAGGCCTGGGGATTGCCGAGCCTGGTTTTAGTTGACGGCGGCAAAGGCCAGCTCGATGCTGCCATCCAGGCCCGCGATGAGCGTGGCTGCCAGCAAATCGCTTTCATCGGCCTGGCCAAACGCGAAGAGCAAATCGTCATTCACAAGGCCAAATCCGGCGTAACACTTAACAAGTTAAGTTTGCAGCAACTGGGCGGGTTCGCTACCGAGAGCGAAGATTTCATCCTGGTAAACCTGCCGCACAACACGAACCTCGTCAAACTGCTGCAGCGCATCCGCGACGAGAGCCACCGCTTCGCTGTCAGCTACCACAGCGTCCTTAAGCTTAAACGTCAAACCGCCAGCCTGCTGGATGATATTCCCGGCGTCGGGCCGACTACACGCAAAAAACTTCTCCGAACCTTTGGCTCCGTCCGCGGTATTACGGCCGCTTCAATCCAGGAATTAGAGCCTGTGGTCGGCGGCAAAAAAGCCCAGCTGCTCAAACAATACCTAGCAGACTGACCGCTGAGGGCTAAGGCGAAGTTGCCGGACTCCTGACTGGGGCCGACAGTGTGACGCTAAGGTGCCAAGGCAGGACCAACGCTACCAATAACATGGCGGAAATAATAATATTGACGATGGCGGAGGCTGGGCTGACGATCTGGCCGTTAATCAATTCCTGGCTGGCAGCGGACAGGCCGAACCCGGCGTACATCATGCCTAACACGAATGAAGTAACGGTGGCTTTGGCTCCGATTTGACGGCGCGCGGCCCGGATAAAGTACACGCCCACCGGTACGAACAAGCCGAGCATCATTATAATGATGATCCAGGTTGATAACTTCGGATCAGAGTAAGCAATGAAGCCGTGGCTCATCGAAAACCGTGAACGGGGAACATCATACAGCCATGTAGCCAGGGACAACAGGGCTGCCGGCACGATGACAAGGTAAACCGAAAAATACCGCCGCAAAATCAGGCACCACATGATAGCGGCCTGCGTTATCATCCCGGCGAAAAAGAGGAATTCGCCGATCGAATAGGTATTGTGCAGAACGCCGGTATCGAGCGTGAAAAACGAGGGGATGGAAAACGCCAGGAGGGACAGCACGAAGACAAAGCCAAACCAGGTCATATATTTCGCCAACTGGCCGCCTGACTTTCGATAACCGACCAGGCTTTTGGCGCCTAATACGAACAAAGCAACTGCTCCGAGGAGCCAGCAGTACGAATTAATCGGAACATCCGATAAAGGCGTCACATGGTTGATTATAACAAAAAGCAGGCTAAATACTGCTGCGTCCGCTTATGCTATATTAAGAGTATTAAGGCCGGACATCAACAGGTTGAAAATGAGCTCAAAAAGTCTTTCTAGGCGCAAGATAATCTTGGCGGTAGTGGCTGTACTGCTAGCCGGAGCCGCAATATTAGCGGCGCACTTAGCTAGCGGCCCGGCTAACGGCACTATACTAAAAGCTGCTCCGGTTCGACCGCCTGCCGCCGCGGCCGACAAAGCCCTGGCCGGTAAATATTTCACGACGCGTTACCCGGCGCGCTACTCAGAGATATCCACCGCCCCGTCGTCCTCGCTGCAAAGCTGGACATTGATCGGCCATCAGGGAACCGTAGGTCAGGATTCAAGTAAAATCAGCATGATCATCACTGCCCTGCCAGCGGGCGGCGTCAAAGACGACAGTGCTTACAAGCTATACAATGCCAATCCGGCGCTCTATAAGTTATCACAAGTTTCGTACGGTCCCGACCCGGTCATTATTGCTAAGCGCAGCGATTCGGGTTACCAGCAAACGGTGCTCTGGCCGCACGGCAGCTACTTATTGACGGTCAGCATGACCGCCGGAACTGAAACGCCGCTGTTGGACAGTGAATTGCAGACTGTGCTTAGCCATTTGCGGTGGCTGATATAATACGCCTATGAAGTGGTTGCCAATTGGCTTGATTGTGTTCGCGGCGCTGCCAGCTACCAGTACCTATCAATTAAACAGCTACGGTTTCGGCAGCGGCGGCACGGCTGACTCTACC
This sequence comes from Candidatus Dormiibacterota bacterium, assembly GCA_035648575.1. GTDB lineage: Bacteria > Patescibacteriota > Saccharimonadia > Saccharimonadales > UBA4665 > DASRLG01. The sequence continues at coordinate 685 of DASRLG010000078.1, read as the reverse complement.
ACCAGTAATTATGCTCTAGAGGGCGGCAGCGGCGAACTCGGCGGCCAAACGGCGGCCACTGCCACCTACAGTATCAAACCGTCCTTCGTGCAGACCCAGCAGGCCAACGTACCGAAAATCGCTACTTTTGATAACGGCAGCGGCTCCTATTACAACAAGCTGCACTTCGTAATTGACCAGCAAAGCAACCCGTCCGACGCCCTATATGCCTTATCAATCAGTACGGATAATTTCTCGAGTGACATCCGTTACGTGAAGAGCGATTTGACTGTCCAGTCGTCACTGTCGGTCGCTGACTACCAAACCTATACGACATGGGGAGGAGCTGCCGGTGCCAACATCATTGGGCTGCTGCCTAATACCACGTACTATTTGCGGGCCAAGGTTACGCAGGGTAAGTTTACGGAATCAGGTTACGGGCCGGCCGTCTCAGTGGCTACTGCCAACCCGCAGTTATCGTTTTCCCTGTCGACCAACCTTGAAAACCTAGGTTCTCTGCCAGCGGGTTCAGTCATAAGCGCGCCTACGACGATAGACGTGGGCTTCGCGACCAATGCTGCTTCCGGCGGTGATGTTTATATCAATGGCCTGAACACCGGACTGCGCAGCCCCAAGGCCAGTTTTACCATTCCCTCGGCCACGGGCGATTTAAGCTCCTTGGGCAATGGCTTCGGTGCCCAGGTAA
>DASRLG010000077.1:0-19359 GCA_035648575.1 Candidatus Dormiibacterota bacterium | reverse complement strand
CGAGTATACTGTAGGTAATGGCTACAGAGGTTAAGACTAAGCCCAAAAAACTTGCCATTATCGATGGCAAAAGCGTTTTTTATCGCGGCTATTACGCGATGCCTAACTTGGCGACCAAAGACGGCACGCCGACCGGCGGCGTGTTCGGCTTCGCGACGATGGCTCTAGAAGTTATAAGGCGGCTGAAACCGGACTACGTGGCCGTGGCCTGGGACAAGCCCAAGACCAATATCCGCAAACGGCTGGAACTCTATCCCGAATACAAAGCCGGGCGCAAGCCGGCGCCGGCGGATTTTCACACGCAGGTACCGATTCTCCAGGAATTGTTAAAGGCTTTCGGCTGGCCGCTTTATGAAATGGACGACTACGAAGCCGACGACATCATGGGCGCGCTGGCGGTCCAGGCCAGCCAAAAAGACATCGAAACCATGCTGATCACCTCTGATATGGACATGCTGCAGTTAATCAATGACAAGGTGCATGTTTATGCGCTCAAAACCGGACTGTCCAACATAGAATTGTATTCACCCAAGAGTTTTGAAGCCAAATATGGCATCGCCGTCGACCAGTTCCTGGATCTAAAATCGATCAAAGGCGACTCTTCGGACAACATACCGGGCGTGCCGGGCATCGGCGAAAAGGGCGCGCTCGACCTGCTCAAAACTTATAAAACGCTGGACAGCGTCTACGAAAATCTGGACCTCCTCAAAGAAACCACCCGCAAGAAACTCGAAGCCGGCAAGGACTTGGCGTATCTTAGCAAAGAGCTGGCCCGAATCTGGACCGACGCGCCGATTAAGCTTGACCTCAAAGAGGTTGACGGCAGCAAGGTCCAGCCGGAAAAAGTCCTGGAGCTGCTCCAAAAACTCGAATTCCGCAGCCTGGCCCGCCAACTTCCCGACATCATGCAGGTGGCGATCAGCGACCATCACGCCAAGAACGGCACCGGATCGTTGCGGGCCGGCACCAATGTCATCATCGACGGCAACCGCAAGCTGGCCGAACTGAAGTTGCCCGAGTCCGACCAGGTGTATGTTTATTCGCGCTCGGCCGGTAAGCACGGCCGCGACCCGCAAGTCCTGTTGCTGAGCACGGATGGAAAGATAACCTATACCTTGGATCTGACCAAGCTCAATATAGAAACCGTGGCCGAAAACTTCAGCGGCGTTAGCTCGATTGTCGGCTATGACCTGAAGGCGACCTTGAAAATGCTATTGGAAATCGGAGCCAAAGAGCTTCCGCCGGTCGGCCACGACGTTTTGATAGGCGCTTTTTTACTCAATAGTCTCCGGCGCGAACAAACTTTGACCGAACTGGCCCAGGTTGAAGTCGGTTACGACGGTTCACCGTTCGAAGACCTGGATACCGAAGAAATTATGACCCGGGCACCGGAAATCATCGCCGCCATTAAGGCGCTCCACCAGCAACAGGCGGCCGAACTCCAGAAACTGCCCAAGCTGCTTAAACTGGCCGAGGACATCGAATGGCCGCTGATGCCGGTTTTGGCCCATATGGAGCGCGCTGGCATCGAGCTAGATACTAAATACCTGGCCAAATTCGCCGATGAAATCAACGATATGATTTCCGATTACGAGCAACAGATCTACGGGCATGCTAACCAGGAGTTTAATATCGCTTCGCCGGCCCAGTTATCAGATATTTTATTCGATAAACTGAAGCTGCCTACAAATACGGTCAAGAAGGGCAGAACGGGCTACAGCACCGCCGCCCGCGAACTCGATAAACTCCGCGGCACCCACCCGATCATCGACCTCATCACCCAGTACCGCGAAGTCGCCAAGCTGAAAAATACTTATGTCGACACTTTGCCCCAGCTGGTCGACGATAACTCACGGGTACATACGACTTTCAACCTAACCGTCGCCCAAACCGGCCGCCTCTCCAGCGCCGATCCCAATTTGCAAAACATACCAGTCCGTACCGAACTCGGCCGGCGCATCCGGACGGCTTTCGTGGCCGGCAAGGGCAAAAAGCTGGTTAGCGCCGACTATTCGCAGTTCGAGCTTCGCTTGGCCGCCTGCCTGGCTGGCGACCAGAACCTGATCGATATGTTTAACCAGGACGCTGACGTTCACACTATGACCGCGGCCCAGGTTTACGGCCGCGAACCGGAAGATGTCACCAAGCAGATGCGTTACGCCGCCAAGGCCGTTAACTTCGGCATCATGTATGGGCAGGGGCCGCATGCCTTGAGCCAGAGCACGGGTATGGATTTCGCCGCTGCCAGGAAATTCATCGAGCGCTATTTCGAAATTCGGCCTAAGCTGAAAGAATTTATCGAACAAACGCGTACTAAGGCCCAGGAACAGGGCTACGTTGAGGATATATTCGGCCGCCGCCGACCGACACCGGACGTCAAATCCGCTAATTTCGCTGTCCGCGAAGCCGCTTACCGCGCCGCCGTCAACATGCCGCTGCAGGGCAGCGCGGCCGATATCATGAAGCTGGCCATGATTGCTGCCGACCGCCGGCTGCGCGAACAGCACAACGACTGCAACATGCTGCTGCAAATCCACGACTCCATCTTGGTAGAATGCCCGGCCGAGGTCGCCGACAACGTCGCCCGGCTGCTCAAGGAAACCATGGAAACCGTCTATGAACTGCCAGCCAAACTGACCGTCGACACCTCCGTCGGCCGTAACTGGGGCGAACTGTAACTACTCTTTGGTCTTGTTGGTTTTGGCTACGCGTTGCCGGCTGCGCGGCTTGCCAGTAATACGCTTGTCACCGGCCAGCATCAGGCGGATGGCCAGGCTGATGATCCAAACAGCCAGCAGCAGGTCGATCAGGCTGGTAGCCAGGCCGAGGGCGTCGGTGTGATGTTTGGCGTTGAAGAAAGCGACCAGGGCGATCAAGGCTTCGCCTGCGATTAGAATCTGGGCCAGACGTCGGCTGCGGCGTTCCTGGGTGGTATAGCCTACCACCCAAACGGCACCGAACCAAAGCGCCGTCAGGATAAAGAAAATCAGCGATACGATAAGATTGCTGGTACAGTTGCTGCCATCGTGGCGGCAAGTCGTGACAACCGAATTAACACCGTTGGCGATTCCCAGAAAGCTCAAGGTGATGAACTGGATAAGCGTGGCGACGCCCGTTTGGTAGGTTAGCTTCATGCGTCTACTCATTATAGTATGCGGAGCATAAGCGGCAAGCGGAATTATCACCTGTCACAGAAGACTCGATTTATGCGACAGAAAGTTGAAAAAATCACACAATAGTGTTAGTATATGCACAATCACTGTAGTGAGGTTCAGTTATGCGTTATTTCGTAGCCTTTTTCGTAGCTTTGGGACTGCTGTTTCTGGTAGTCTTCCTGTTGTTTCACAGCGGCAATAAGGCTAAGACGCCAACCGCCAAGTCGCTTGTCAGCTATTCCACGACCGATGCCCAGGTTAGTATGACGATTGACGGTCCGGTAAACGCCGACCAGAGCCACCAACAGGTAATAGTGACTGTCAGTAACCAGGATGTCACCTTTGAGCAGCTGCAGGGCTATGACGGCGACGTAATTTACTCGCAGAGTTTCGCCAATACCCAGAACTCCTACGCTGCTTTTTTACAGGCTCTCGCGCATGCCGGCTTTACACTCGGCAATAACAGTCCTTACGGCAAAGATGAACGCGGCTACTGCCCGCTGGGCGAACGCTATGTTTTCCAGCTTCAGCAGGATGGCCAGAACTTGGAACGTTACTGGACGACCAGCTGCGGCGGCAAACTCAGGACTTACCTGGGCGGCCAGATCCTGACAATCGACTTGTTCCAAAACCAGGTACCGAATTATAAAGGCCTGACCAAAACGGTCCGCTTCTAAGCCCCGCTCGTTCGCGCCGTGTAAAATAGAGGTATGATCAAGGCCGTAATTTTTGATTGCTTCGGCGTTCTCTCGACTGAAGCCTGGCGGCCGTTCAAAGCCAAACACTTCGCTCACGACCGCGAATTATTCGAGCGGGCCAGTAATATAAGCTGGCAGGCCGACCGGGGCTTGATGAGCTATGATGATTTCATACGGGCCATAGCCGAGCTGGCTGGCATAACACCGGCGGAGGCTAACGACGCCATAGCCCGCAACGCGCCTGACGAAGAGCTTTTCGCCTACATCAGGGAACTTAAGGCCGATTACAAAATCGGGTTTCTGAGCAATGTGGCAGGGGATTACATGAACCAGATATTTACGCCCGAACAACTGGCGCTGTTCGACGTCATCGTCTTATCGTTCCGGAACGGTTTTATAAAACCACAGATTGAAGCTTTCGAAAACGCCGTCCAACAGCTGGACGTCGAGCTTGAGGAGTGCGTTTTCGTAGACGACCAGGAGCGAAACGTTACCGGCGCCCGCGAAGCCGGCATGAAAGCCGTTTTGTACCGCGACGCCGCGCAATTCAGGCAGGAACTTATCCCGCTGCTTAAGTGATCAGCCGATCCGAAAGGTAAGCCGTTTGTCGATCTGGCAGCGGCGCTTGATTTCCGGTCCGCGCAGCCTGAGAGTATTGGCCAGCGCGGCGCTCGAAACGGTTACCACGATGTCGCGTTCGCGTACCTGCACGCCGACCGCCAGTTTGAACTCGTCCTGAACGTACTTCTTGATACTCTTCATCTCCGGCGGTTCGTCAAAATCTTTCCGGCCTAGGATACTGCTCAAACTGTCCATAGTCTTATTATACTTGGTACAATAAATTAAATGCCGGAATTACCAGAGGTTGAGACTGTTCGAGTTGGTTTGGCGCGCTTGCTGCCAGGGCGGCAGGTGGCGGACGCCGAGTTCGATTGGCCCAAGTCTTTTCCCAACGCGCCGGCTGACGTTCAGCAATTTTTGGTGGGGGCCGAAGTCCTGGAGGTCAAGCGCCGCGCCAAGGTGCTGATTATCGAACTTTCGACCAACTACTCGCTGGTAATCCACCTCAAAATGACCGGCCAGCTGGTCTTCCGCGGTTCCGACGCGCAATTCGGCGCGGGCCATCCTAATCATTCGCTGGTCGGCAGCTTACCGGATAAATCGACGCGCGTGACACTGACGTTCACCGATGGCAGCCACTTGTTTTTCAACGACCAACGCAAGTTTGGCTGGATGCGGCTGATCCCGACACCAGAGGTCATGAACCTCGATTTTTTCAAAAAGGTCGGGCCGGAGCCGCTGAGCGCGGATTTCACCAAACAAGTCATGCGTGAACGGCTGATGCGGCGCAAAAACTCCAATATCAAGGCCGCCTTACTTGACCAAACGGTCCTGGCCGGCGTTGGCAATATTTATGCCGACGAATCGTTATGGGGTGCCAAAATCCATCCGGCGACACTGGTCAAGGGCCTGGCTACGCGCCAGTTTTATAACCTCTATGACGAGTTAATTTTCGTCTTGAAACTGGCTATCGAAAAAGGCGGTTCCACGGATAAAAATTACGTTGACGCCGAGGGCAAGCGCGGCAGCTACCTGACGTTTGCCCGGGTTTTCCGGCGCGAGGGCCAGAACTGTCCCCGTTGCGGCACAGTGATTATAAAAACCCGCGTCGCCGGCCGCGGCACCCACCTTTGTCCTCACTGCCAGAAACTTAAACCAGCTTCCTGAGCAAGCTGACGACGTCTTTGGACGAGGCCAGGCGATAATGGGCTAGCGTGCGGCCGCGGCCGATCTTAACGCTGTAGGCGGACGCTGGCAAAACCTTGAATAAATCCTCGTCGGTCACGTCGTCGCCGATAGCCAGTATGAAATCATAATCCTTTTCCAACCAGCGTCGGGCGACCGCGCCTTTGCTGACCTTGGGGTTTTTGATTTCTAGGACTTTGTTGCCCTGCATGAGTTCCAGGCCGTATTTCTTGAGCACTGGTTTGAGGACGCGTTTGATAATCACGGCGTACTTCTGGGCGTGATAGGCCGAGGCCGCGCGGTAGTGCCAGACCAGCGAATGCGGCTTGACCTCAACCCTGGCGCCGGGGGTCAGGGCTGCGTATTTCTCGAGTACCGGCTGGAGCAGCTGCTTCCATTTGGTGTCGACTTTTTCGACCGTTTGCCAGGTTTTGCGGCCGGCCGACCTGACACCGGCACCGTGTTCGGACACCAGGTTTATCGGTAGGTCGTCGAACCACTGGTGCAAATCGTCGGTGCTGCGGCCGCTGATAAGTACTACGTCGCTAGTTTTGTCGGCACTGAGCGTTTCAAGCAGTTGGAGTAGGCTTTTGGGCGGCTGGGCATTCTTATAATCCTCCGTAAACGGCACCAGGCTGCCGTCGTAATCCAGCAGTAGCAGGTGTTTTTTGGCCTGCCGCCAATCGTGCAGAAACCGTATTTCCATCCGGCCTTTGAGCGATTGCACGATCAGTTTGGTGCCCGGTACCGGTTGCTGCAGGGTCGATATAAACCCCTGGGCCCATTCCTGGACGGTGTTAGTGGACAGGTGTTGCTGCATATGACGCAGGCGCAGGCGCAGTTCGCGTTTGCGCATTTCAAGGGCCTGTTCGAGGGCGCTGACAAGGGTTTCCGGCTGTTTGGGGTTAACTAGTATGGCGTCCGGAAGTTCCTCGGCCGCGCCGGCGGTTTCACTGAGGATTAAGACGCCGCTTTTGCGCTTGCTGGCGACAAATTCCTTGGCGGCCAGGTTCATGCCGTCACGCAGCGGCGCGATAAACGCCACGTCGGCGATCCGGAACAGGGCCGTGACTTCTTCGAACGGCTGCACTACGTTCATATAATCGACCGGCTGCCATTTGGGCGAGCCGTAAGTCGTGTTAATCTCCGCTGCCAGCGCCGATAGCCGTTTAGACAACTGCTGGTAGGCCGGTATGTCAGTTCGGGACGGGGCGGCTACCAGGCTGAAGATCACTTTGCCGCGCAGCCGCGGGTTGCGCTCGAGCAGCGTGGCGTAGGCTTTCAAGCGTTCAATCAGGCCCTTGGTCGGGTCTAACCGGTCGACGGCCACGATTACGCGCAGGCCCCTATAGCGTTTGCGGTAGCGGCGGACGGCGGCTTTGACGGTTTTGGATTTGGTGGCCGCGGCGTACCTTTCGTAGTCGATGCCCATAGGGAAATCAGCTACGCGCACGGTCCGGTCGCCGACCAGCGGCTCGGTGTCATTAGCTAGTTCGATACCGATATCGCGGCAGTTTTCCAGGAAATTGCCGACGTAACTGGGCGTATGGAAACCGACCACATCGGCGCCTAGCATACCATTAAGCAGTTTCTTGCGTTCCGGCAAACGGGCCAACGTCTTGGCATCGGGGAAGGTGGTATGCAGGAAGAAGCCGGTAATAATATCGGCCCGTTCGGCCCTTAGCAGCTCCGGTACCAACAGCAACTGGTAATCGTGGACCCAGACGCGGAAACCGGTTTCTGCCAGGTTGAGCGTCGCCTGGGCGTATTGTTCGTTGACGCTGCGGTAAGTCCGCCACCAGCGCTGGCGGGTCTCGGCGTCAATCGTCTTCGAACCAGCCAGGTTATGGAACAGCGGCCATAGCACGCTGTTGCTGTAGCCGCTGTAGAAATCATCGATTTGCCGCTGGCTCAGGAAGATCGGGTAGCAGTTGCGTTTCTCCAACTCGTCGACGATAGCCTGTCGGTCGTCATCGCTCAGTTCGTCGCTGGCTATGCCCGGCCAGCCGATCCAGCGGTTCCGGCGGTCGTCGGCATATGACGCCAGGCCCGTGGCGATACCGCCGATACTGGCTCGGAAAACTAATTTGCCGTCTTCTTTCTTAACGCTGACGGGCAACCGGTTGGAAACGATAATGACCTGTGACATATAGGGGTATAACACTTGTAGCATAACAGATCGGACAGCGCCGCACTGTATCTATTGTTACAATAACTGCATGATTATAACCCTGACGGGAGAAAACAGCTTCGGCTTGCAGGCGGAATCACGGCGGCTGGCCGAAGCGTTTATAGCCGAACATGGCGACTTGGCGCTGGAACGTCTCGACGGCCAGGAAGCCGAGTTTGAGCGCCTGCGCGAGTCGCTGGCCAGCCTGCCGTTTCTAGCAGCTCGCAAGATGGTCGTTTTGCGAAGCCCGAGCGCCAATAAGCAGTTCACGGAAAAGGCCGAACAACTATTTACCGAAATACCAGACACGACCGACACCGTCATAATCGAGCCGAAACTCGATAAACGACTCAGCTATTACAAGCTGCTGAAACAGAAAACCGACTTCCGCGAATTCCCGGAACTTGACCAAAACGGCCTGGCGCGCTGGCTGGTCGATACCGCCAAAGCCCGCGGCGGCGCCATAAGCCCGGGCGATGCCCGCTATCTGGTCGAACGCGTCGGTGCCAGCCAACAATTGTTATCCAACGAACTCGAAAAGCTACTCTTATATGACTCGAATATTAACCGTCGAACTATAGATTTACTCACCGAACCGACGCCGCAGGGCACTATCTTCCAGCTGCTCGAAGCGGCCTTCGCGGGACACACCAAAACCGCCATGAAACTATACGCCGAACAGCGTGCCCAAAAAGTCGAGCCGCCGCAAATCATTGCTATGCTGGCCTGGCAACTCCACACCCTCGCGGTTATAAAAACAGCTGGCGACCGCTCGCCTGACGAAGTCGCCCGCGAGGCCAAGCTCAACCCGTTCGTAGTCCGCAAAAGCCAGTCCATCGCCCGCGGCCTAACCCTCCCGGAACTCAAAAAACTAATCACCGACCTCCTAAAAATCGATGTCGGCAGCAAACGCACCTCAATCGACCCCGACGAAGCCCTCCAACACTATTTGCTCAGCCTTTCGAGCTAAACCCTTGCAAATATTGCAATAATGTGCTAATATACAATCATTATGAGCTCCGCAGCTCCCGAACAAAAACCTTTAATACCTCAAGAAATACCACCGGCCCACCATCCCCGGGTTCACTATAGTACTCTTGGGCATGAAGGAATAAGAATGGACGAAGATGCTCTTGCCAGCGACGTAAACGCTGGCATCATGGAAGATGCTGTCAGCAGGGCAGCCCTACTCACTGGTCCTGTTATGAACCCCCAGGAAATCGAACTGGCTTTATATGCACGTCAAAGAGGAAAACAGATTGAGCCAACTAAGGAACTAGCGTCTTATCTGCATGACGAAACCAAGGGGGAACTTTCCGATATCCGTGAGCGTCTGTCAGGGCTGACACCCAAGCAACGTGATGACCTGGAGGATTATTGCCAATCTTCCGTTCCCGATTTCCTCCTGGACGTAAAAGAACATGTTCCAGATGATGATGAGTCCAAAGTGTCTAGATTTGGCTGGCTTGGCCAAAGAGCCCGTGGCAAAAAAAAGGCAACCCAAGAAAGAGCGTCGCGACATTTCATGGGCGGATTGGCTTGGCCAAGAGGCTAATGATCAGCAGTTGCTTAACTTTTTGCAGTGGCATGTAGCCGCGATAGAAAAACACCAAGCCGATCCAGAAGTACAAGCCGAAGTAGACGCTCAACGCTCAGCTTACAAAAGCGGCCTAGCAAAGGCCATAGAGGAGGGCTGGTTACATGAGGGCGCGGAGGCAGCTATCAAAAAAGTCGACGGCGTAAGAGTCTATACAGGTGACATTTTTGACACCATTTTGCAGGACATGGGTGGCTACCATGTCAGAGGAACTGACGCCATAGTTATTGCCGCGCCTGATGATTTGGGTTCGGAAGGACACGCAAAGACACACAGGATCAAACGAGCGGCCAAGCATGAATTTAATCATGCGGTCTTGGGTATGTTTGGAGCACGTTTTGCGGATGAAGCGATTACCGAACACATTGCTGAAGCACTTGACAAAGGTGAACCTGAAATCCTAGATCCGGCAAATCGAAAGGATGATGAGCGCATATATGAAAATGAACGTGCCCTGATGGCAGCCGTACTGAGTCAAGGCTTTGAAGCTATACCGGTCAGCCTGGCTACCCAAGCCTACTCAGAAACGGATTCATCAAGGGTCCCCGTTAATCCTTTTGATACAAATACCGCTGGACGAGACGTAGAAGTTAGCTTACGTGTTAAGACGGACCAGCAGCAAAAGAGGGAAATGCTCACCAGCCGTATTAACGCAAGCTGGCGTACCAAACTGGGCATTAAAGATATATCCGTATCTGTAATTGACCGTATTGATGCGCACGTGATCCGACTGGAACACCACTACGCAATTGAGGGTATGACGACCATGGAAGCCCGCTCACAAGCAGCGGCTACAGTTCTCTCTGACCTACTTCAACAACCCGACGTTATCTTTGGCGCGTGCAGCAAGTTGGAACCGGAACAGACCGTGTCCTTGAAAGCTATTTCTTCTTAGCAGGTTTCTTGGCGGCGGTTTTCTTAGGAGCAGCCTTTTTAGCGGGCGCGGCTTTTTTGACGGCTTTGGTAGGTTTGACGCCGGCGGCTTTGGCTTTGGCGGCAGCTTTTTTCTTGAGGCGGGCGGCTTTGTTCTTATGAACGACGCCTTTTTTGACGGCTTTGTCGAGGGCGCTTTGGGCGCTGCTGTGGGATTTGGACGAAGGGCCGGAAGCGAAGGCTTTGAGGGCGCTTCTCAGGCTGCGTTTGGTTTTACTGTTGCGGACAGCTGCTTTTTGAGCTGTGCGGACGCGTTTTTTGGCTGATTTAATGATTGGCATGGAGTTCCTTTAATTAATGCTTTTAATTTATAGCTTAAAAGTAACTATAACAGATAGCAATCCGCCTTGTAAAGCAGCCTTGCCCGGCCAGGCAAAAAACTGATGGACAAGGATAAGCTTTTATGGTAAGCTCCAAGGTGAACGTAATCTAAAACAAAAAACCGGAAAAACAGATCATGGACAGCGCCAAACAACAGCTTATAGACAAGCTCAAGACTGCCAATAACGTTTTGGTGACTGTTAGCCGTAATCCTTCGGTTGACCAGTTGGCGGCCTGCCTCGGACTGACGCTGCTGCTGAACAAGCAGGGCAAACACGCCGCCGCCGTCTTCAGCGGCCAAGTACCGTCGACACTGGAATTCCTGAAACCGGAAGAGACTCTCGAGAAAAACACTGATTCGCTGCGCGATTTCATCATTGCCCTGGACCGGGCCAAAGCCGACAAGCTGCGCTACAAAGTCGAAGATAACGTCGTCCGTATCTTCATAACACCTTACAAAACGTCAATCAGCCAGGATGACCTGGAGTTCAGCGAAGGCGACTTCAACGTTGACCTGGTGATCGCGCTCGGCGTGCACCAGCAGGAAGATCTCGACGAAGCCATAATCGCGCATGGCCGGATATTGCACGACGCCACGGTGGCCAGCATCAACACTACGCAGGATCCCGCCCTAGGCACCATTAACTGGTATGACGAGGCGGCCAGCAGCCTTAGCGAACTGGTGACTGAGATGACTAAAGTCATGGGCGATAACCTGTTAGACCAACAGATCGCGACCGCCTTATTGACAGGTATCGTGTCCGAAACCGACCGTTTCAGTAACGACAAGACCAGTTCGCAGACGATGAGTGCCAGCGCCGCCCTGATGGCCGCGGGAGCCGACCAGCAATTGGTCGCCAGCAAGCTGGAAGAAACAGGCTTCTCGCTGAACGGCCAAGGTGATGGAGCCGGCATGATCGGCGACCCTGACGGTTCCGCGCAGGATGATGGAACGCTAAAGATCAGCCACGATGATGATGGCCAGGCTGACAGCCAGCCACCTGTTCAGGACATGCCCCAGGATGATAAGCCTCAAGACACAGGAACCGGCTTCCAACTGCCGGCCACCGACGATAACGCCCAAAGCCCGGTGCAGGTGTTACCGCCCGATTCACCAGAGCCGAACACCCCCTATAGTCCGCCAGCCGGAATGGGGCAGGGTCCCAAGCTCATGACCGAACCGCCAACCTTAGGTGGCACATTGACGGCTAACAGCACTCAGGAAGGGCTTGAACAGACGACGGACCCCTTAAGCCTGCCACGTGAGGAAGCGCCGCAATTACTTGACCACTATAGCGGTCCTTCAGATGATTCTTCGTTTTCTTCACTGCCTGATTTGTCCGCTTCGCCTTCGCCCGCGCCCGCGTCATTCCCGGCACCATCATCTGACCAGGCCGCCGGTTCCGGTTTCTCGCCTCCGCCGCCATCTTGGACGCCGCCGCCCGCGCCTTTACCTGATCCTACGCCACCAACTCCTCCTGCTTCCAGTGATGATCGAACCCTGATCGAACTTGAAGAGTCGGTCGATAGCCCCCACATCAAGACGGAAAGTGTCGACGAGGCTCGTGACGAGGTCAAACAGGCCTTGAATGACGGTAACCCGGCTCCGGCCGAACCGATCCAGGCCTTAGGTGCCCAGGAAATGGGTGGCGACCTCCATCCGACCGCGAATGACGGCAGTGCGCCTGCGGCCGATGACAGCGCTTCACCCCAGGTTTCCGACCCGACAGCGCCGCCGCCGGTACCGCCGCCTATCCCGTTCCAATTCGGCAACCCTTCGCCGCCCCAGACCTGATAACGCCACGATTGAGGTACACTTAACTTCATGCAAGGCATGCTATTAGTTGATAAACCGGCCAGTTGGACCAGTTTCGACGCCGTGAACTATGTCCGCCGGCTAGTCGCTACCGTCGAGGATAAGAAACCCAAGCACGTCAAAGTCGGCCACACTGGTACCCTCGACCCTTTTGCCACCGGCTTGTTAGTTTTGTTAATCGGCAAAGATTACACCCGGCGGGCAGGCGAGTTCTCTAAACTGGATAAAACTTACGAAGTCACAGTGAAACTAGGCGAAACCAGCACCACCGGCGACCCTGAAGGCGAAATTACCTCAGTTTCCGACAAAGTTCCAACCAACCACGAACTCGAGACGGCCCTCGAAAATTTTAAAGGCGTCATCCAACAAACCCCGCCGGCCTATTCAGCCATCAAGGTAAACGGCCAACGCGCTTACAAACTGGCCCGCGCCGGCCAAGAAGTCGTCATAGAACCCCGCCAGGTCACAATTAACAGTTTGGAAATCACCGACTACGCTTACCCCGAAGTAAAACTCCTAGTCGACGTCTCCTCCGGCACCTACATCCGCACCCTCGTCGAAGACCTCGGCAAAAAATTAGGCACCGGCGCTTATACCTCGGCTCTCCGTCGCACCACGGTAGGAGCCTTTGATATTAAAAAGGCGGTACAGGTCACCGCGGACGATGTCCTTACTCATATCACGGAAGACTGACTAAAGCCGGGCCACGACTTTGACGAATACATTTATAGCGAAGCCGGGTTGCATTTGAGCCCCCTATCTGATAAAATGCGTATACACATGATCACAACTGAGAAGAAAGCTGCGGCTATCAAGAGCACGCAGGCGCACAAGAATGATACCGGTAGCCCGGCCGCGCAGGTGTCTGTTTTGACGGAGCGGGTTAAGGAATTGACCGAGCACCTCAAGGTTAACAAGCACGATTACATGGCTCGTCGCGGTTTGTTGCAAATGGTCGGCAAGCGCCGCCGTTTGCTTCGCTACATCGCGTCTCACGACAGCCAGGCTTATCTCGATTTGATCAAGAAACTCGGCATCCGCCGCTAAGTGCCCAGACTAGGGTACCTCGAATTGTCGAGGCTCCAAGCTTGTGCACATTAAATGATCTGGAAGTTTACTTATTCGCCAGAGCCGCAGATATATAGCACCCATTGCAGCACAAGGGGAGAGCCGTATATTTGAACTCTGTCGAGTAAGCCTCCGGGCAGAAAGGTACGCCAGATGGGACAAACAAATCCTTTAGGCAAAGCTATTATCAAAGTTGAGACCGAGCTCTGCGGACGCACGCTGAGTATGGAGGTCGGACGCGTCGGTTTTCGCACGTCGGCCTCTGTTCTAGTGCGCTACGGCGACACGGTGGTATTGGGTACGGCCATGGTCGGAACCAGGCCTGTCAGCATGGATTATTTCCCGCTGAGCATTGATTACGAAGAGAAAATGTACGCCGCCGGCAAAGTCAGCGGCTCACGCTTTATTAAAAGAGAAGGGCGTCCAAGCGATGACGCCATTCTTATTGGCCGATTGATTGACCGTCCGATACGACCGCTGTGGCCTAAGGGCTACCGGCACGAGGCCCAGGGTGTGGCGACCGTTCTGAGCATGGACCCGAGTTTCCGTCCTGATATGGTGGCTATGATTGCGCTGAGTGCGGCCTTCGTACTTAGTGGGGCACCGTTTGATGGGCCTGTAGCTGGTCTGAGAATTGGCCTAGTTGATGGCAAGTTCGTAGCTTTTGCTTCGCCTGAACAGTTGGAAACAGGTGATCTTGACCTGGTCGTAGCCGGTACCAAGGACGGCGTAATGATGGTCGAGGCCGGTGCCAGCGAAGTCAGCGAGGCCCAGGTGGCCGAGGCTATCGCTTTCGCTTTCGAAGCTATGCAGCCGGCAATCGCCCTGCAGGAAGAACTGGCCCAAAAAGTCGGCGTTACCAAACAGGAATACACCCTAAGCCTGCCCGATGACTCGATCCAGTCGGCGGTTGACAAGTGGCTGGAAGGTAAACTTGGCGAGGACCTGCGCAAGCCGTATCCGGAACGTAATGTTATCGTCCAGCAGCTGCGTGACGAGATGCATGATGAGTTTGCCGCGCAGCTTGGCGATGACCACGCAACGCTCAAGGATAATTACGACGAAGCTTTCCAAATGGCCCTGCACAAGGATGTCCGCAAGGGAATCGTTGAAGCTGACGCGCGACCCGACGGTCGTAAACTGACAGAGGTGCGGGAGCTCAGCAGCGAGATCGGTTTATTGCCGCGGGCTCATGGCTCCAGCATCTTTACCCGTGGCCTGACGCAGGCATTTAACATCGTGACTTTGGCACCGCTAAGTATGGTCCAACTGGTTGACACTATGGAGCGTGAAGGCGAGAGGCGCTATCTGCACCACTACAACGCGCCCGGTTATACGGTTGGAGAAGTCCGCCGCCTCGGCAGCCCTGGTCGGCGTGAAATCGGCCACGGTTACCTGGCAGAGCGTGCTCTGACAGCCGTATTACCTAGCGAGACAGAGTTTCCTTATATGATCCGCTCTGTCACCGAAATCATGTCCCAGAACGGTTCGACCAGTATGGCCGCGACCTGTTCTAGCTGTTTAGCATTGCTGGACGCCGGCGTACCGCTCAAAGACATGGTCAGCGGCATCGCTATGGGCCTGATGGTCGACGGCGATAAGTACTATATCCTTAGCGATATAGCTGACGCCGAAGACTTTGCCGGTGATATGGACTTCAAGGTGACTGGTACGCCCAAGGGCATCACGGCGCTGCAAATGGACATGAAAGTTCACGGCTTGCCGGTCGAAGTGCTGCAAAAAGCGCTGGACCAGGGCAAAGACGGCCGCGCCCACATCCTGGAGCACATGAAAACCACGATTTCGTCGCCGAAACCGATGAGCCAGTACGCTCCGCGGGTCGAGTCGATCCAGATTAATCCTGACAAAATCCGCGAAGTTATCGGTAAGGGCGGAGAGACTATCCAGAAGATCACCGGTGAAACTGGTGCCGATATTGACATCAAAGACGACGGCACGATCATGATCGCCAGCCCTGACAAGAAGTCGATTGACGCCGCTCGCGAATGGATCGAGTCAATTGTAGCTGAGCCGGAAATCGGCAAGATTTATGTTGACGCGCCAGTCATGACGGTCATGGACTTCGGCGCTTTCGTCCAGATCATGCCCGGCAAAGACGGCCTGGTCCACGTCAGCGAAATGTCCGAAGAACGGGTTAACAAGCCTAGCGACGTTGTCAAAGAAGGTGACAAAGTCACCGTTAAACTGGTCGGCATCGATGACCGCGGCCGCCTGCAACTGAGCATGAAAGCCGCCGCCCGCGAACTCAAAGACAAGAAGTAGAACCAATGATTAAGCAGCTCGACAAATGGCATAAGACGAAGTCCGGTTTACTGGTTTTCTTCTTGGTCGAGCTGCTGATCGCCTACGGCTTCGCCAGCCTGGCGATTAACCGCGGTAACCTCTGGTACTACCTATTAACGCTGGTCTTCCTGGTCGGCAGCCTGCAGAATTTCTTCAAGCTAATCGGAACGATATTCCACCATGGCAAACGCTAAACAAAAGCAGCTCGACGATATCAAGCAGAAAATCCTGGACGACAAGGTTTGTCCGGAATTGGCCGAAACGGCCACGCAGCTGGTATTCGGCGATGGTAATCCGGAGGCCGAGCTGGTTTTCATCGGCGAGGCACCCGGGAAGAACGAAGATTTGCAGGGAATTCCGTTTGTCGGCGCGGCCGGGAAATTTCTTAATGAAATGTTGGAAATGATCGGCCTCAAGAGGAGCGACATTTATATTACTAATATCGTCAAATACCGCCCGCCGGATAACCGCGACCCTTACCCAGAAGAGAAGACCGATTTTATGCCGTATTTGGAATCCCAATTAGAGGTAATTCAGCCTAAGCTGACGGTGACATTAGGTCGCCACAGCCTGAATTGCTTCTTGCCGGATTTACAAATCAGCCGGGTTCACGGCCAGCCGAAGCGCTACAAGGGCAGGGTGTATTTACCCCTGTTCCATCCAGCCGCGGCGCTGTATAACGGCGCGATGCGCCAGACCTTGATCGACGATTTCGCGTTGATCCCGGCCATTATCGAGAAAATTAAATTATCTTAATAAATTCCAAGAAAGGAATCTATGCAACCAAACAATAACAACAAACCCAACCGGCCCCCTAGAAATAACCAGGGACCTAAGAAGCCGGGCGGTCAGCGTGGTGGCGGCCGGGGCCAAAAACCCCAAGGCCAAGCCATTACCACCAGCCTGACCACTTCGCGCGGCCAAGCCGTGCGCGCCCAACGGCGTTCCCAGGCCGATGCCCAGCGTATCGCCAACCAGTACGTCGCGGCCGCTGACAGCGGTGATAAACCGGCTCGCGCCAACGTCATTGACGACAGCCCTCGGCTGAAAATCATCGGCCTCGGCGGTATGGACGGCGGTGGCTCCAAGAACATGATCCTCGTCGAATATATGAACGACGCAGTCATCCTGGACTGCGGCAACGACCTCGGCGTCGACCTGCCGGGTATTAACTATGGCATCGCCGACACGGCTTATCTGGAACAGATCCAGCCCAAGCTACGGGCTTACATCATTACCCACGGCCACCTCGACCACATCGGCGGCTTGCCGCACATCGTACCGAAGTTCCCGGCACCGATTTACGGTAGTAAATTCACTATCGGCCGGGTCGAGGAAATCTTCGAGAATTTCGGTTTGCCAATGCCTGACGGCTTCGAGCTCAAAACCGTGACTATGAACGAAAACACTCACGAACGCCTCAAGATCGGCGAGTTTTTCGTCGAGCTGGTGCGGGTGACGCACTCCATTCCGGGCAGCACGGTCATCGCGCTGGACACGCCCGTTGGACGGATCATTAACACCGGTGATTTCCGGTTTGACCCGAATCCGTTGGACCATGAGCGCAGTGACATCGAGCGTTTGACCGAGCTCGGCAACGAAGGTGTTTTGGCGCTGCTGAGTGAGAGCACGACGACCGAGCGCCCCGGCCGCACGCCCAGCGAATCGACGATCGAGCAAAGCTTCAAGGACATCATGGACAACGCGCCTGGCCGCATCTTCGTCGGCCTGTTCTCGACTAACATGAACCGTGTCCAGATGATCATCAACGCCGCCGTCCACCACAACAAGAAGGTCGCCATGGACGGACGCAGCATGGTCAGCACGCTGGAAATGGCTGTCCGCCACGGCTTCGTCCGCATTCCCAAAGGCACTTTTGTCCCTATAGCCTCAGCCTCAACCATGAAAGACACCGATCTGGTCGTGGTCTGTACCGGTTCCCAAGGCGAACCAAGCTCGGCCCTCCAACGGATGAGCAATGGCGAGCACCGCCACGTCAAGCTCAAGGAGCAGGACACGGTTATCCTGTCCAGTACGCCGATCCCATACTCCGGTAACGACTCCAAAATTCGCACCATGGTTGACGAATTGCTCAAGAAGGGCGTTCATGTCTTCCGCCACGAAACCCGCGAAGTTGACGGCATCGGCCCGCTGCACGTTTCCGGCCACGCCTCGCGCGACGAATACGCCGACATGATCAACCTGATCAAACCCAAGTTTTTCATCCCGATCTACGGTGACTTCACGGCCAAGCGCTACCACGTCGACATCGCCGTCGAACAGGGCATCCCGCGGGCCAACACCCTAAATGTCGGCAACGGCCAGGTTATTTCCCTGACGCCTGACAAGATGGAACTGGCCGGCGAAGTACCGTTCGGCACCATTCTGGTCGACCAGACCGGCGCTCTCGTCAGCAACGTCGTCGTCAAGGACCGCGTACTGCTTAGCGAAGAAGGTTTAGTAGCCGTAGTGCTAACTATTGATAAGAAGGCCGGCAGCCTGCTGACCAGCCCCGACATCATCAGCCGCGGCTTCATATATATGCGTGATAACGAGGAAATCATGAACGGCTTGCGCATCGAGCTGAAACGGGCCGTCCAGCAACGTTTCAAGCGTGTCGACCTCGACCGTTTCAAAGTCGAGCTCAAAGAGCACATCACCCACTACCTGTTCGAACACACCCAACGCAGCCCGATCGTCATTCCGGTCGTAAACATCGTCAGCGGCGGCGGAGGCGGTTCAGCCAAACAGGCACCGAACCCGAACGCCAACGCCAACCCCGCCAACCCCGGCCAAACCCAGCCTCAACCGAAAGAAAAAACTCCCGAAGAACTAGCCGCCGAACAGCAAAAACGCTTCCAGGAAATGCGCGCTCGGCTCCTTACCCAAGACCCCCGCGTCGACTAATCCTGCTGATCGGGGCGTTTAACGTATCGGGTGTGAAGGGCGACTAACAGCGGGCTGTGAACGCCGAGAGTTTCTTCTCTGGCTTCCTCATCAGACACGATCTTATAGAAAGTCCAGTGCCTGCGTGGAGATCGGGTTACCAGTCTTCCTACGCCAAGCCTGTTTCTGACAATTTGCACCCTAGGGATATCAGGGTCGCTTAATTCGGATCTGGGCAGTATCGCGGCTAGAACATTCATGTTCGTGGGCTGGAAACCTGCCCGCTGGAGGGTTAGCGCCATAACGGGTTTGTTAACCCGGCCAGTACGAAAGCAGGGCAGTCCGGTTTCATCTTCGACATGTTCCATGAAATGGTCTACGAGAGTCTTGCCAAGCCCGGCGCCCTTAAGTCGGCTTTCGACCGACACTCCGAGTAGAACTGCTTCTCCAGCGAGCTTCCTGTAAACGATTCTAGTTACGTCCGCATCAGATGGCGGGGGTTGGTGGTCGGGAAGGCCAGGACCTGAGAAATATAGGTGCCGGCTGCCATCCAGCCTCTCATAGTCACCAACACTTAATTCACCGCCTGGAAGAGCAAGCGGCTCCCAGCTACGTACGAAGCGTTGGCCCGGCGGCGGCAAGGTGTTCATAAGTCAATATTATAG
>DASRLG010000076.1:0-6798 GCA_035648575.1 Candidatus Dormiibacterota bacterium | reverse complement strand
CGCTGCCGAAGAATTCGCGGGCCAGCACGCGGGCCAGTTCGGTCTTGCCGACCCCTGTCGGGCCGAGGAAGACGAACGAACCAATCGGCCGCTGGTCGCTGCCGATGCCGCTGCGGTTACGACGCACGGCTTTGGCCACCGCCGTGACAGCTTCATCCTGGCCGATTATGTATTTGCCGAGGGTTTTCTCTAGTGATAGCAAGTACTTGGCCTCGCTGCGGATGACTTTTTTGACAGGCACGCCGGTCATGCGGGCGACGACGTCGGCCAGGTCTTCGCTGGTGACGATCAGCTTCTTGGCACCCTGGTTCTTGGCGCGTTTGGTTGTCAGTTCTTTATTGATCTGGGAAGCACGGGTCTTGGCTCGGGCGGCCCGTTCGTAGTCCTCTGCGTCGACAGCCTCCTCGATCTGGGTGTTAATCAACTTCAGCTCTTTCTGTAGAGCTCGGACTTCGGGGCTGGTTTTGCCTTTGTCGACTCGGAGATGAGCGGCTGTTTCGTCGATAAGGTCGATCGCTTTGTCGGGCATGTAGCGGTCATTGATGTAGCGTTTGGCCAATGTCACGGCGTCGTCAAGCACTTCGTCGCTCAAGGTTACGCCGTGAAAAGCTTCGTAGTGCTTACGCAGCCCTTTAAGAATAGCCAAGGTTTCGCTAGGAGTGGTCTCCGGGACCTGGATAGGTTGGAAACGGCGCTCCAGCGCGGCGTCTTTCTCGATGTACTTGGTGTATTCGGCAGTGGTGGTCGCGCCGATGAGCTGGATCTTGCCGCGAGCCAGGGCCGGCTTGAGGATGTTGCCGGCGTCCATAGCGCCTTCGGCGGCGCCGGCACCAACGATCAGGTGTAGCTCGTCAATGAAGACAATCGCCCGGCTCTCTTTCTCCAGTTCGGAGATAACCTTCTTAAGCCGTTCCTCGAACTCGCCGCGGTATTTGGTGCCAGCGATCATACCGGCCAGGTCCAAGGTGATGATACGTTTGTCGATCAGGCTGTCAGGCACGTCTTCGGAAACTATGCGCTGGGCCAGGCCTTCGACGATGGCGGTTTTGCCGACACCGGGCTCGCCGATCAGGACAGGGTTGTTCTTGGTCCGGCGGTTAAGGATCGTGATCAAGCGGCGGATCTGGTTGTCGCGCCCGACGACCGGGTCAAGCTTGCCGTGGCGGGCTTCGGAAGTCAGGTCGGTGCCGAAGAAATCCAAGGCGCTCTTCTTGCTGCCCTTCTTCCCGCGGCGGCGGCCATCAGTACCAGTCTCCTGCTCTTCGTATTGTTGCCGGTTCAGGAACTGTTCCAATTCGCTGGTCAGGCCGTCGACATTGACGTTCATGTCGCGTAATAAGATGGTGGCACGGGCGTTTTTCTGCGACAGGATGCTGTGCAAGATGTGCTCGGTACCACAGTAATCCTGCCCGTAGTCCTGGGCGGTGTCATAAGCCATCTTAAGCGTCAGCTTGGCCGTTTCGCTGAGGCCTTTAGCGCCGACAACGTTAACCAATGTCTTAGGTGTGAGATTTAGGGCCAGCCGGGCACGGTCAAGCGTAATACCGGTGCCTTCAAGTATCTTGGACGCCATGCTGCCGTCCTGGGCCAGTAAGCCTAGTAATAAGTGCTCGGTGCCGACGTAGGCGCTGCCGAAACTGCGCGCGATAGCGTCAGCGTGCTTCAAACTCTGAAGCGCGTTATTAGTTAAATGGTTTAAAAACTCCTGGAAATCGGGTGAGTTGGGCATCATAGCTCTGCTTAGCTCCTTTTTGCGGCGTTTTAAATGTCTTAAATAGCGACGTTTTTAGCCTACTACCATAATAGCACTTAGCACTCTCACGTCAAGAGTGCTAATTTACAGTAGTGCTGCCGAGTTTTACAAATTTATTCGCCGTGTTCTTCGATGGCTTCGAGGAGGGAGCTTTCGAGTTCGTTCTTCTTCTTGAGTTTGGGTTGTTTGGGGAGCTCGGTGGTTTGGACCTTGCCTGTCGATTCGGATTTGGCGGTGTCAGGCTTTTCAGTTTCCGGTTCGGCAGCGGCAGCGGTTGAGGTCTGTTCGGCTTCGATGTCCAGTTCATAGCCGGTCAGTTTGCTGGCCAAACGGACGTTCTGGCCGTTCTTGCCGATGGCGATACTGAGCTGGTCTTCGGGGACGATGACGCGGGCTTTTTGGGTCTTTTCGTCGATGACGACTTTGGCGACTTTGGTCGGGCTAAGGGCCTGGGTTATGTATTCGACGGGCTTGTCGGCCCAGACGATGATGTCTATCTTCTCCTGTTCGCCGACTTCGCCGACAACAGCGTTAACACGCGTGCCGTGGCCGCCGACGAAAGTGCCAACCGGGTCTACGCCAGGGACATTAGAAGCGACAGCGATCTTGCTGCGGACGCCGGCTTCGCGGGCGATGCCTTTGATTTCGACGGCGCCGCTTTCCATCTCCGGGACTTCGGCTCGGAACAGCCATTCGATGAACTCTTTGTTGCCGCGGCTGACAACCAGCTGCGGACCGCGGAAACCACGCTCGACGTCTTTCAGGAAGACTTTCAGGCGTTGTCCGGGGTAATAGCGCTCACCCTGGATTTGCTCGCTGCGAGGCATAATGCCTTGGGCCTTACCGAGGTCGATCCGGCAGATATTGCCTTCGACGCGGGCGACCGTAGCGTTGATAACGGTGCCGATCTTATCTTCGTATTCGGCCATGATGATTTCGCGCTCGGCTTCGCGCAGGCGTTGCAGGATGACCTGCTTGGCGGTCTGGGCGGCGACCCGGCCAAAGCTCTCGGCCTTCTCGTGGATTTCAATGGTCTCGCCGACTTTGGCGTTTTTACGGCGGGTCTGGGCTTCGCTGAGGCTGATTTCGAAGGCGTCGTTGTCGACTTTGTCGACGATTTCCTTAGTGATGTAAGCGTCAACGTCACCTGTGTTGAGGTTCATGGTTACGCGGATTTCCTGCTCGCGGTCACCGTAATCACGCCGGTAAGCGGCCGCCAGGGCCTGTTCGACGACTTCCTTGACAGCGTCCTCCGGTAAATTCTTCTCTTCGGCGATCGTCCTGATGGCTACCGCCAGTTGTTTCATATCCAAATCCATAGATATTTCCTTTCTTATTAATTATTCCAAATTGTAATGTCCAGAAATGAAAAAAGCCGACCACTTCGGCCGGACTTACTAACCTGGATTATAGGCCTATAGTGTCATAAAGTCAACTGACAAGCACATTCTAGATGATGATATGTTGCAATTTATATTTTTGGATAAGCCCCCTCTCTTCGTTACAATAGTCGCATATGGGTAAGAAAGTTACGCGGCTGTTCGAGCAGTTTCAGCCGGAGAGTTATGTTTTAGCGATTGAGCCGGATCCGGAGGCTATGAAGTTCTCTGGGACGGTGACGATTCGCGGCAAGAAAACCGGGCGGCCGGCCGAACGCCTGACCTTTCATCAGAAAGGACTCAAGGTTACATCGGCGACGATTGTTAAAAACGACAAAAAAGGCGATAAAACACTTGAGGTAGCCCGGATCAACAAGCAAGCCACTCTCGACGAGGTCCGGCTGCACGCTGCCGAAACGATTTATCCCGGCGATTACACCGTAACCATGGAGTTCAGCGGCGAGATCAACCGGCCAATGAATGGTATTTACCCCTGTTTCTTCAAGCACGACGGCAAGGATAAGAAGCTGATCGCGACCCAGTTCGAGAGCCATCACGCCCGGGAGGCTTTCCCTTGTATTGACGAGCCAGAGGCCAAGGCCGTTTTTGACCTGATACTGACCACGCCGGCTGGCGCGACCGCGCTTTCGAACACCCCAGTCAAAGAGCAGACGGTCAAGGACAAGAAGCAGCACACGACTTTTGAAACGACGCCGCGTATGAGTGTCTACCTGTTGGCTTTTGTCTTCGGCGAAATGGGCTACACGGAAGCTAAGACCGCGGACGGAATTACCGTGAGAGCTTATGCTACCCCTGATAACGTGGCCCTGACAGAGCATGGCTTGGACGTGGCGGTCCGGGGCCTGGAGTTCTTTGGCGATTACTTCGGCGTGCCTTATCCGCTCCAGAAGTTGGACATGGTTGCCCTGCCCGATTTCAGCGTCGGCGCAATGGAAAACTGGGGTCTGATTACGTACCGCGAAACCACCATGCTGTCCGATCCGAAGAGCGGCAGTATCGAGAGCAGGCAGCTGGTAGCCCTGGTCGTGTGCCATGAGTTAAGCCACCAATGGTTCGGCAACCTGGTCACTATGAAGTGGTGGGACGACATTTGGCTCAACGAAAGTTTCGCCAACCTCATGGAATACCGTTCCGTCGAAGCTCTCTATCCGGAGTGGCAGATCTGGGAACAGTTCGTCAGCCATGAAACCGGTAGCGCCAAGCGGCGCGATAGCCTAGCCGATGTTCAACCCGTCAAGTCCGAAGTCCGCCATCCCGATGAAATTCACACGCTGTTCGACCCGTCGATCGTCTACGCCAAAGGCGGTTCGGTGCTCTATATGTTGCTGAATTACATCGGCGAAGATGCTTTCCGGGCCGGCCTGAAACATTACTTCGAGAAACACCGCTACGGCAATACCGTGGCGACCGATCTATGGGAAGCCCTGGGCACTGCCAGCAACCACGATATCACCGGCTTTATGCAAGACTGGCTGTACCGGCCTGGTTATCCTCTGGTCAATATCGACTGGCAGCCGGGCACCAAAGAGATCAAACTTGAACAACGTCGTTTCCTCAACGACCCCATGGTCAAATCGACTGACATTAGGCCTTGGCAAGTGCCCTTGGCGGCCACGCAGGCATTGGCCGAACCCCTGCTGGACAAATCCTCAGACACGAATTCACTTACTCAGGCTGGCACTGTCGGGCCGCTGCTGTTGAACCATGACGGTCACAGTTATTTTCTGCCGCATTATGTCCAGGCCGCGCATTTACAACAGATTGTCGACGGTATAAAACATGGCAAAGTCGACAATGTTGACCGGCTATTATTGCTCGATAACTATACTATGTTGCAGCGCGGCGGCGTCAGCGAGACGACCGAATTACTGGAGCTATTGCGGGCTTACGAGCACGAGGCCAGCGAGAGCGTATGGGGCGCCATGGCCATGGCTATTGGCGAAGCCCGCAAGCTGATTGAAGGCCACGAAGCTAGCGAAGTGAGGCTTGAAGACCTGATCCGTAAACTTGTATTACCAGTTGTCGAGGAGCTTGGCTGGGATGACCAACCAGAGGATTCAGCACAAACTTTGCGGCTGCGCGGTTTAGCCCACTTCATCGCGGTCGGCGCCAAAGCCCAGGCCACGATTGACGAGGGGCTGAATCGTTTCGCCGCTTTTCATAAGCCGGCCGATCTGCCGCCCAGTACCCGGTCGGCCATCTATTACATCGGTGCCCGCTACGGCTCCGATGCGGACTTCAACAAGCTGCTGAAAGTCTACCGCGCGACCCAAAACGCCGACGAACGCGACGAACTGGCTGGCGGCTTGACAGGTACCAAGACGCCTAAGCATTACGACCAGCTGCTGGATCTGCTCACCAGCGATGAAATTCGGCGCCAGGATATGATGCACTGGTTCGCCTGGCTGCTGCGTAACCGTTATAGCCGGACCGCCGCCTGGAAGTGGCTAGTCAAGAACTGGGACTGGATCGAGCGTGAATTCGCCAGCGAGAAGAGTTACGGCTATTTCGCCCGCTTCGCCGGCAATGTCTTTAGCCATAAGGCCGAGTTCAAGCAATTCCAGGACTTCTTCGGGCCGAAGCGATCTGTAGTAGCCCTGAAGCGTGATATCAGCCTCGGCGAAGCGGAAATCACGAGCCGTATCGCCTGGCGCGAGCGTAACGAAGCGGCTGTCAAAACCTGGCTCAAAGACAACGCCTAGCTTCTAAAATACGTTTTCGACGAAACCGATAACGGCGAAATCCGCCCCTGACAACTCGACGGCCGACAGCACGTATTCGCCTTTCCACTTATATTCGTCGACCCAGGCCCAGGCGGCCCGCCGCATTTGTTTCAACTTGGCCGCGGTGATGGCCTCCAGCCCACCGCCCTGACTGTCATCAAAACGATATTTCACCTCGACGAAATGGATGATGCCGTCTTTGCGCGCGATAATGTCGATTTCACAGCGCGGCCGGCGCCAGTTTTGTTCGACAATTTCATAGCCGCGCATTTCCAGGTACACCTTAGCGGCTTTTTCGGCCCGGCGGCCAGTATCAGTCGAATTCATAGCGCTCATTGTATCAGAGCCTGCACCGGCTTAAACGAACGCCTGTGCAGGTCACTGACGCCGTGGAGTTTCAACCTTTCCAGGTGAAGCGCCGTACCATAACCAACGTGGCTCTCGAAACCGTAATCCGGATACTCACCTTTGATATCGGCCATATATTTGTCGCGCGCGACTTTGGCGAGAATACTGGCCGCGCTCACTGCTGGTACGGTCGCATCGGCCTTGATGATAGTTTTAACCTTTGGTCTATCCGGTAAAAAATTAAAATTACCGTCGATAATGATTTCGTCATAGTCTATCATTATCTCTTCCAAAGCCCGGCGCATAGCCAGCCCGACAGCTGCCGTCAAACCGATCTCGTCAATTTCGGCCGCAGTCACCCAGCCCAGGCCCGTAGCCGCGGCCTCAACCTGGATTTCCGCCGACAGCCGTTCCCGTTGCTTCTTACTCAGCTGTTTCGAATCAGCCAGACCATCTATCGACTCGCCCAGAATCACGGCGCCGGCCACCACCGGCCCAGCCCAGCAACCCCGTCCAACCTCATCGATACCTACCATGATCATATTAATACTTTAACAAAACTTTCTAACTGCCC
>DASRLG010000075.1:0-13742 GCA_035648575.1 Candidatus Dormiibacterota bacterium | reverse complement strand
ATGCACAATCCGATCGGCCTGATATTGATGGTTGTCGCGACCGTTGTTTACGGCGGTTTATGGATGTTCGCCGGTTTCTTCGGCGTGTTGATTGGCTTAGGTGCCTTCGTCGGCGGCCCGGCCGGCTACTTCGGCTGGTTCGGCAAGATATCAGCCCGCAGCCGCAAGCAAGCCGAGCAGAAAATAACGGCCGCTGCCAGCCAGGATCCTGCCTGGAACGAAGCGACGCTGAAAAGCCGGGTCGAAACCGTTTTCGCCACGTTCCAAAAGGACTGGTCCACTTTCAATACCGACAACCTCAAGACCTACATGACGCCTACCTACGCTTATCATAATCAACTGATGTTGCTGGCTTTGCAGCAACGGCAACGCCGCAACGACGTGCAATCGCCACAACTGATCGAAGCCTACCCGGTTGATGTCGAAGACGAAGCCGGCAATTCCCAGGACAGGGTGACTTTTTTCATACACGGCAAAGCCCACGACTTGCTACTCGAAAACATTAACGGCCAGGAGCAGCAACTGTTCGCGGACGACAGTGATTTTTACGAAAACTGGCATTTCGTACGTTCCGGAACCGACTGGCTGCTTGACGACATTTCGCAATATACCGCCGACACAAGCATGACCAGGAGTGATGTCGAGGTCTTCGCCCAGGCCAACGGCCTTTATTACAGCCTGGACTGGGGCTGGCTGTTGCTGCCGCGCCGCGGACAACTGTTCAAAGGCGGCAAGTTCGGCGTTTCCGATATCAACAACCATGTCATCGGCGTGTACCAAAATCTACTAATCGAGATTTACACATATATATCTAACCCGCGATCGAACGACTCCAACGCCGCCCAATACGTCATCGCCCAGACGGCCCTGCCCAAACGCTACGATTCCATTATCGTGGAAGCTAAAGAGGGCGGCATAGGCTCTTGGTTGAGCCGTACCCCGAAGGGTTACAACAAACTGAGCCTAGAATGGCCCGACTTCAATAAGCGTTACACAGTATTCGCCACCAACGCCGAGCAGGTGACGGCTTTCGAGCTATTGCACCCGGTCTACATGGAAAAACTATTTGCCCTGCCGTTCAAGGTCAGCATCGAAGTCGTCGATAACGTCGTGTACCTTTATACCAAAGACAAAAAAGCTGACTACGATCTAATGTATGCGGTCCTCAAAGATGCTTTTACGGAAATGAAGCTATGATAATGGCTGAAACTGTCATTGCGGTATTTAAAACCACAACCTAACGTTGACAACTCAGCCCATAAAGGTATACTTTCTAGCATAAGCAAAACTATATGTCAGGCTAGCAACCGATGAAGTACAGACTGGTATGAAAATAAATCAAGCCGCTTCATGAAACAAAAACACCCAATCTTGAGACTCTTTGTCCTAACCATGTTGTTAGTTGTCGGTTTATTGGCCTGGAACGTATCTTCCTCAACCGGCAGGGCTTCGGCCGCGGCCACGCCCGTTTCGTGCTCGCCCTCAGGCACGACCTATGGCACGGACAGCTTCAGCGTTAGCAACAGTCCTCCCAATCCCTTGGTTTTTACGGCTAGCTCGACTTTGACTTACCAGATATGGGTACGCATTCAAATGCCCACGGCCTCCACCAGCCCGCCCCTGTTGATGAATCTCGACAATGCTACTGGGACTAATTGTTATAACGTGGATGGCAGCTCTGTTACGGCCAATACCTGGACGTGGGTCAGTGTTGCCCAGTTACAGCTGGCTCCGGGCAACCACGCGCTGCTGCTTACGGGCCTTCAGAATGGGGTTAGCGTTGATAGCATTGAGGCTTTATCTGACACCAACTGCAACCCGAATACCACTGATTGTACGTCGGCGACCAATAATCCTCCGACCATCTCCATGACTGCGCCTGCTAATGCGGCTACCGTGTCAGGTACTGTTGCCTTGAGCGCTACTGCCACCGCTGCCACGGGTCTAACCGTCAGTACCGTGCAGTTCCAGGTTGACGGCTCAAATGTCGGTTCGGCCGACACTACCAGCCCCTACGGGTTTAGCTGGAACACTACCGGTGTTAGCAACGGCAGTCATACCTTGACGGCCATTGTCACGGACTCCAGCGGCAACTCAACTACGGCCGGTCAGATTACGGTGACTGTTAATAATACCGTGACTCCGACCTGTACGAGCGGCAGAACATTATCCGTTCCAACCAGTCTGACCAAGACCGGCTCTACCTATACGACAGTTAGTTTCGGCTGGACGGCTCCTGCTCCGACTACGGGTTGTTCTATCACCAGGTACAATATTTTGCGCAACGGCAGCCAGGTGGGTACCAGCACGACTACCAGTTATACGGACACCGGCCTGACAGCGGGCGCTACTAATAACTACACCGTTCAAGCCGTAGATAGCGGTCCTAACACCTCTGCTGCTAGCGCGGCCCTTAGTGCTGGCACGTCAGCTGATAACGTGGCACCGAACATGCCGACCGGCCTGGGGGCGACAGCCGCCAGCGCCAGCACCATTAACCTAAGCTGGACGGCCAGTACTGATAATCCCAGTCCCGGCGGTGTAGGTGTCAGAGGCTACAATATATATCGATGCAGCGGAGCCGGTTGCACTCCTAACATAAGCGGTACTCCTCTAAATGGTAATACGCTTGTTGTGGCCACTACTTACAGCGACACTACTGGTTCGCCCAGTACTCAATATACTTATGTCGTAACCGCCGTCGATAACGCTAGTCCAGGCAACGAAGGCTCTCCCAGTTCAGGGGCTACCGCGACAACGCAGAACTCGCCCCCAAGCTGTACCGGTAATCCGACGACTCCAGGCATACCAGCCAAAACCGGCAGCACCGTAACAAGTGTCAGCTTTAACTGGGCTGCCAGTAGCGCCAGTGCCGGCTGTACCTTGCAGGGCTATCATATATACCGATCTGATGTGAGTGCCACCACCCCTATCGCGACCGTTACTAGCGGTACCAGCTATACCAACACCGGTCTAACGCCCAACACCAGCTATACGTACACGGTCAAGGCTTTCGATACCGCTTCGCATAACTCCAGTGGGGCTACCAACTCCAGTTTGATCGCTACCTTGCCTGACACTAACGCCCCAACTGCCCCGGGCAGCGTTACGGCTACCGCGATTAGTGGCGTACAGGTTAGTCTGACTTGGCCCGCTGCCACTGACAATGTTGGCGTGGCAAGCTATAAGATATACCGCAGCGATAAGCCCACCATAGCCCTCGCCACCGTTACGGCCACGGCTGCCAGCAGCTACAGTTATACCGATAGCAGCACCGTATTACCTAGTACCAGCTACAGCTATCAGGTCAGCGCGTTTGACGGTGCCGGTAACCAGAGTCCTAAAACCAGCTCTAACACCGTGCAAACCCCGGCCGCCAGCGGTACTCCGCCTTCAGCTCCCAGGACACCTTCGGTCGGTCCGGTTGCTTCTCAAGGCGCGGCCTTAGTGTGGACCGCCCCTGCCAGCGGTACGGTAATCGGCTACCATGTCTATATTGGCAACAACACGACTCAGGTACTGGATACGTCCGTGACTGATAGCTCTAGCTTTACTTCAACAGGCGGCACTTTAGGCTGCTTGGCTTCAAACGTCAGCTACACCGTAATTGTCAAAGCTTTCAATGCGGGTGGTGAAGGTCCGGCCGTCACTATTCCCGTTTCTACGCCGAGCGGTGCCCTAAGCGCTGATTTCGACTGTTCCGGACATGTTAACAGCACCGATTTGAGCATACTGGCACGGCCGGGCAGCTGGTCACACAACGGCCTGTTGCCGACAGATGGCGACGCCAACGGCGACACTTTCGATAACTCGGTTGATCTATCAAAACTGGCAACGAATTGGGGGAAGTGACCATGAAAGCAATAACCAGTCGGATAATGACACACGCGAAACTGCTTTTGATGGTAGCCTCAATCGCGGTCGTTGGTTTAAGCTTAGAGCATCTGACCTATGCCGCCAGTGGCAGCTTGACATTTAGCCCAAGCAGCGGCAGCTACACGGTAGGCAACAACTTTACGGTTACGGTTCAAGAAAATAGCGGCACTGATCCCGCGAACACCGTGGACGCGGTAGTTAACTTCCCAGCCAGCTTACAGTTCGTCAGCGACACCAATGTCGCACCGTTCAGCTTCAATCCCGTCACAAATGACTCAGCTAGCGGCAATAGCGTACACGTTACCCGTTCGCAGCTCGGTACTAGCAGCACCAGCGCCCAAACAGTCACTACCATTACCTTCAAAGTTCTGTCAGCCGGCTCAGCCCCAATCAGCTTTGGCAGTGGCTCAGATATTTTGTCAGCCATCGATAGCTCCAACCTGCTAACCAGCAGCCCCGGCGCTACCTATACCTTGAGCGCCCCTTCGACTCCTCCTCCGACTCCAGCGCCAACGCCAGCCCCGACCCCGGCTCCGACCCCGGCAGCCACATCCGGATCCGGCGGCAGCTCCAAGGGCACCAGCGTCAGCGTTAAAAGCAGCACCGGCAGCTCCAGCGGTTCCGCGGCCGGCGGCGTTACCGTACCCGATAACGGATCGGTGGCCGTGAACTCACCGGCAACCGTCCAACCGGCTACTGTCCAGCCAGACGGTGTCAGCAAGGTCCAATACTACCTTAATGGCAAGCTGGTGGATACCGAAACCAAAGCACCTTACAAGTACAACATCGATACCACCAAGCTCAAGAATGGCACCTACAACCTGGTCAGCAAAACATACTACACCAATGGCACGACCAAACAGGCTACCCAACACCTGATCGTTAAGAATGCCGCTGACCACAGAAGCTATGGTTGGCTGCTCATACTGATTATCTGCCTGGTTATATTGGTCGTGCTTGGGGTTAACTTCATCGGACCATCCGCCAGCAACCCGCTACGTAAGTTGTTTAAACACCGTACGCCACCGTCTCTAAGCCCACCTCCCGGTGCCGGTGGCATGGGTGCCCCGGGCGGAATCATAGGTCCGACATCGCCTAACCTTTCAAACACGACTATGCCAGCAACTGTGTCACCGCCAGTCAGCACCACTACGCTGCCACCAATGCCATCGACAGTACCTGATACGCCCACCAGTCACCAAAGAACATCCATCCTCTACCAACTTAAACCACCTTCCACGCCAACACCGGGAACAGTATTTACGCCTTCCAAGAATCCCTAATGACGGGCGGCGTTAATGCTCGACTACTTCTCTAACCAAACCAAAGGCTTCCAACGGGTAAGCGTGGCTGCCGTCGTGTTGATCGTCGCTATAGCCGGCACCTACTTTCTAACCGGTTCCCACGCTGCCAGCCCCAACGTTAATATTGATGCCAGGAGCGGCACAGCCACTAATGGCGCGGTAGCCAAGTCTTGCAGCGGCAGTAACGCCAGCAATGGGCAGTGCGTGGTGTTTGGTAGTACAAGCGGGAACAGCAATATGATAGTTGGCATGAATGCCGGCGGCTGGAACACCGGCAATCCCGGTGACGACGATGTAGCTAGCGCCGTTAACTACGCACGCCTTGACTACACTAATTGCCCGAACCCTGTCGCGATATCATACCCAGTTTCCGGCGCCCAATACACTAATTGCCCGGCAGGCGGGGATATTATCCAGCTAGCTCATGACGGGACAAAGGTCGACCTGGACTTTAGCGGTCCGTATAACACTGGCGGCGTTAGCGCGCTGGTCGGTAACGGCAGCGGAGCCACTGCTTGGGCCAATAACGCTATTTCCTGGTACACGAAATACTGCGGCTCCAATAACACCGAATGTCCGATCATAGAAGTGCTTAATGAACCAGACGGGTCATGGTTCTGGGGCACGGGCGCCAACAATCAAACCAACGCCACCGCTTACGCCAATTTGGTAAAAACCACTTACAATGCGTTCCATACCGCCTATGGCACCAATGCTCCTCTCATCCTTACGGCTTATGACAATAATTCATGGGGAGGAGAGTGGTGGAACGCCATCCCCAACATGGGTAACTATGTAGACGGCGTAATCGTGCATCCATATGGTCAAACCGGCATGAATACCACTAATGCCGCCACTATTGCCGCCAGCTTCGCCGCATCTGCCGCCGGCAACCGCCAGCAAGCAATCGACGCTCATGGCAATACCGGCAAACCTGTCTATATCACCGAAGTTGGCTGGCCAACTGATGACCCTGGCCCAACAGCCACCACTGTTAACGAAACTGGTGACAGCCTGCAATGGCCAGAAGCCGATTCCAGCAACAATGCCTATGCCGGGCTGGACCAATGCGATAACGTTTATAACTTCGTCAACTGGGCCCGCGGCACGGGCTATGTCAATGCCGTTATGATCTATGGTTACATAAACTCTAACACCAATAATGCCCAATATGGCCTGGAATTCTATGACAATACCAACGGCAACACCAGGCACAAGCCCGGATGGTTCGCCCTAAAGGCCGCCGGTCTCAGCCAACCCAACCCGTGCCCAAGCGCCGCCAACAACTACGCCCAACCCAGCTAGACCCTTAGCAAACCTTTGACAAAGCTAGTGGTTTAGGCTTAGAATGGATTATGCAGATCAGTACGGAGACCGCCCTCACATTTGACGACGTATTATTGAAACCCGGTTATGCCGGGTTTTCGCGTTCAGACATCAATCTCGGCAGTCAACTGACGCGTAATATCAGCCTGAAAGTACCACTTGTCTCGGCGCCTATGGATACGGTTACCGAGAGCCGGTTGGCGATTGCCTTAGGCAAGGCCGGCGGCATCGGTATCATCCACCGTAACCTCACTATCAAGGACCAGGCGGCCGAAGTTGCCAAGGTGAAGAAGGCCGGCCAACAGGTAGGCGCGGCGGTCGGTTCCAGCCCGGGTTACGAAGAGAGGGTCAAAGCTCTAGTAGCCGCCGGCGTCGATGTCATAGTCGTCGATTCGGCGCACGGTTTTTCGAAGTTTGTCATCGATGCTGTCAAATTTATCAAACAGCAGCATAAGGTCGACGTCATCGCCGGCAACATCGCCACCGCCGAAGGCGCCGAAGCCCTGATTGAGGCTGGAGCCGACGGCCTGCGTGTCGGTATGGGTCCGGGAGCTATTTGTACCACTCGAATCGTATCTGGCATGGGCGTACCGCAACTGACGGCTATTATCGAGTCCGCCGAGGTCGCCAAACAGCACGGCGTACCGGTCATCGCCGACGGCGGCATCAATTACTTCGGTGATATAACCAAAGCCTTGGCCGCCGGCGCTTCGTCGGTCATGATGGGCCGCCTGTTCGCCGCCACCGAAGAATCTCCGGGCGAAGTCGTCGAATTCACCAAGGACCAGGTTCCGGCTCGCTTCCGCAGTATTGTCAACGGTGAAGGGACTTATAAGTTCAAGGCCTACCGTGGCATGGGTTCGATCGGCGCCATGGAACGTGGCAAGAAGATCAGCTCCGAAGACGAATTTCACGGCAAGAGCTACACCGGCAAAACCGTCCTGGTAGCCGAAGGCGTCGAAGGCCTGGTACCATGCAGCGGCGAGCTGGACACGGTAGTCAAGACGATGATGGAAGGCATTCGCTCCGGTTTTTACTATGTCGGCGCCAAGTCCATTCCCGAACTCTGGGAAACAGCCGTCCTGCGCCGCATCACCAGCGCTTCCCTGAGCGAAAGCCACCCGCACGACCTATTCATAACCAGCGCTGGTAACAGCTACCCATCTTAAGCTATAATCTATAATACAGAAGCAACAAACGGAGATTTTTAATGGCCAGAAAACGTGAACGCGCATTCGCCGCTTTCGGAGCGATACTTTTTTTAATAACTTCGTCGGCCCTTACTATCGGTGTAGTTGTCAGTCTGATACAACAGCACAACCAGAAACCGGCCAGCAATGCCGCCAGCACAGCCAGCTCATCAAGTACGACTAAGCAATCACAGGGGAACAAAACAGTGGATAATTCAAAGAAACTACAGGGTACTCAACTAGCTAACTTCACGCCGGTGCCAAGCATCAGCCAACTACAGGAAATAGACACTACGCCGGGTACCGGAGATACGGTTAAGTCTGGCGCTACAGTCACCGTCGACTACACCGGCGCCGTGGCCAGTACCGGCGTGATTTTCCAGAGCTCCAAAGATATGGGCCAGACCGCCACTTTCCCGCTAAGCCAAGTGATTGCCGGCTGGTCGCAGGGTATTCCCGGCATGAAAGTCGGCGGCACCCGCCGATTGCTGATTCCGGCCAACCTGGCGTACGGGGCCAATCCGCCGCAAGGTTCGGGCATTCCGGCCAACGCCGACCTGGTCTTCGACGTCACCCTGCACTCCATCGGCAAGTAATCCTCAGGTAACTCCAGGATAAGCGCTAAACGTATTAAAAAACACAATATATAGTGTCTTGAATTTTGTTCAAGCGCTATATATAATAATTAACACAGTCAGAATTGTTCTGAACTAAGCACAATTAAAATAAAAAACGCGCCCAAGAAACGACTGTAGCCGTACCTGAGAGACACGGTGAGGTATCAAAGGCGCTTAACGAGGGGGACCAAAATGGTCAAAAACATCACTATCTTCACTACTAACACCTGCGGCTACTGCCAGATGGTCAAGAAATATCTTGGCGCCAAAGGCATGATCTACGAGGAAGTCAACCTCGACGAGCACCCTCACCGCCAGGCCGAAGCCATAGACATTAGCGGTGCTATGACGGTGCCGGTTACCGTAGTTACCAAGCAGGATGACTCCCAGGAAGTCATCGTCGGCTATAACCTAGCCCGCCTAGCCCCGGCAGTAGCCTGAACCCGCTCAA
The DNA here is from genome assembly GCA_035648575.1 of Candidatus Dormiibacterota bacterium. Lineage (GTDB taxonomy): Bacteria > Patescibacteriota > Saccharimonadia > Saccharimonadales > UBA4665 > DASRLG01. The sequence goes on along the minus strand of DASRLG010000075.1, from coordinate 4,978 downwards.
TGGCAGACTCCAAGGACATCCCGCAGCACGACGTAATTATCGTCGGTGCCGGGCCGGCCGCGCTAACAGCGGCGATTTATACGACCCGCGAAGACATCGAGACTATTCTATTTGAGCGTGGGGTAGTTGGCGGCTTGGCCGCCGTAACAGATAAGATTGATAACTATCCCGGTTTTGCCGACGGTGTCGAAGGGCTTAAACTGTCCGAGGAATTGCGCAAGCAGGCCGAGCGTTTCGGGGCGGTTATAGAACTGGGCGAAGTCACGGCCATCCACGACGAAGGCAAGCTCAAGCGGCTGGAAACTACCAGCGGCGACATGTTGGCCAAAGCCGTCCTAATTGCGACAGGTTCGGATTATAAGAAGATCGGCGTGCCAGGCGAGCAGGAATATTACGCCCGCGGGGTACATTACTGTGCTACTTGCGACGGTGCTTTCTACCGCGACAAGCGACTGGTCGTCGTCGGCGGCGGGAATTCAGCCGTCCAGGAGACGATCTTCCTGACCCGTTTTGCCTCCCATATTGACCTGTTGGTACGCTCTACCATCAAGGCCAGCGACGTTTTGCAGCATGAGCTGGAAGAATTCGTCAAACAGGGCAAAGTAACCGTGCACCTGGGCACCACGACAGATGAGATAGTCGGTGAAGAAAAGTTCGTGACCAAAGTCATCGGTACCAAAGACGGCAAAAAGGTCGACTTCCCGACCGACGGCGTTTTCGTCTTCGTCGGTTTGGACCCGAACTCCCAATTCGTGAAAGCTTCATCCATCAAACTCGATGACATCGGCTTCGTCATGACGGACCAGCACCTTCACACTACTATGAAAGGCGTTTTCGCGGCCGGCGACATCCGCAGCGGCGCTACCATGCAAATCGCCTCAGCCGCCGGTGAAGGCGCCACCGCCGCCCTCAAGATCCGCGAATACCTCGAAGACCGCCCTCACCCCGTCCAGAACTAAGTCTTAAATACCGGCGTAGTTGGGGAAGAAGTCCAGCACCAGCTGGCTTTTTTTGATGCCGGCTTTTTTGAGGTCTTTTTCGAGGCTTTCGACCATTGGCTCGGGGCCGGAGACATAGATTAGGGTGTCTTCGTTAGGCTTCTCCAATCCCAGGATAAGATCTACGCTTAAAGAACCCCGTTCGCCACCCCACGCCGCCGACGGCTCGCTGACCACGATAGTCGGGCGGACGCCGGCTTTGTTAAAGGTTTCCTGGAAGATTATCTCGTCCTCGTCACGGACGCCGTAGAGGAACTTAATCGGCCGCTGCTCATCGGTCGAGGCCAGCCATGTCAGCATGCTGTGGAACGGTGTGACGCCGATGCCGCCGGCCACGAAGACCAGGGGTGTCTGGATAAGTTTGGGCAGGACGAAATCGCCCATCGGATCGCCCATCGTCAGTTCAGTGCCGGGCTTCAGTTTGAACAATGTTCTCTTAAACGAACTGCTGGTGTTGCCGGCGAATTTGGTCGTAATGCTGAGAAAATCATCGGTCGGTGAAGAAGATAAGGTGAACCAATGCTTAATGCCGCGTTTGTCCGGCCGGGGGTGCTTGACGGTCAGCTCAATGAACTGGCCGGCGGTGTAGTGGACGGGCTTGTCAGGCTTGAAATAAAACGTCGTTATATTCGACGCCTCGGCCCGTGTATGGTCCAAAACAACCTTCATAGTAATAGTTTAACAGGTCAGGCTTCAGGTTTTTCAAACTTATCCGGATAATCAGTGATAGCACCTGTCAATCCGTAACGCTCCCAGCGCTTGGCTTTGCGTGGATTATTTAAGGTATAGGCATAGAGTTCAATGTCGCTGTTCTTGAAGCCGCGGATAAAACCCCACCATAGCCAGTGCTGGTTCATGCTGACCCGTTTGGCGTTCACCTGCCGCGCCCGGAAATGGGCCCTGACGCCGCTCCAGGGTTCTATGACTATTTTCTGGATATTGGGCAACGCAGCATGCAGTTCCAGAAGTGTTTTTTGATTTTTGGAACCTAGCAGTAAATAACCTGTTTTCCAACCTCGCGCCAGGTATTTATTGATTATATTGACGATAGGCTTAACCTTGACTCGTTTTTTAACCTCTATATAGAGCGGCACCGGATGCCCGATGGTCTCCAAGACTTCCTCGAAAGTCGCCAGGTCGGGCTTGTGGTCTTTGAGGGTGTCGTAATTATATTCGCTGATTCGGAAAGATTGGCCGTCAGGGTTCACCAGCTTAGGATTGTGGTGCAGTATGACGACGTTATCTTTGGTGACGCGTAGGTCAAACTCCAGCTCGTCGACATGGTGTTCGAGCGCTTTGCGCAGGCTGGCAATAGTGTTTTCCGGTGCCAGTCCCCGCGCGCCGCGATGTCCGATGATCTTCATATCCACTTAGTGTACAATATTGTTAAACTATAAGAAGTAAACCTAAAGGAGAAAACGTGGCTGACTTTAACCAAGTATTGGAACCCGGCGACTATCAGAACGGTAGCGTTAACACCGTCGTGGAGATTCCGCAGGGCAGTTTCCTGAAGATCGAATGGGACCGCAAACGCGCGGCTTTCATGCTGGACCGCGTCGAACCGAGTATTTACGCCAAGCCGGTCAACTACGGCTTCATCCCCCAGACGCTGGACGAAGACGGCGACGAACTCGATACGCTGGTAGTCTGCGCCGAACCGATTCCGACCGGTGTCTGGCTGGAGGCTAAAATCGTAGGCATTATGAACTTCGAAGACGACGGCGACATGGACCACAAAATCGTCGTCGTGCCGGCTGACGACCGCGACACCGGTGACAGCATCAAGACTCTAGCCGACTTGGGCGAGCGCTGGCAGCAAAAAGTCGCCGAACACTTCAACCACTACAAAGATCTCAAGAAACCCGGCACTACTAAAGTCCTCGGCTGGGGCGACGCCGAAGCAGCCAAAAAAGTAATCGCCGAATCAATCGAGCGCTACAAAGCCGGACAGTAAACTAGAGTTTAGGTAAAACTTTGGCCAGCAGCACGCCGACGCTGCGCCATTCCCGCATTTCACCGTTTTCGATTGCCTGGCGCAATTCATCGGCGGTCAGCCAGGTTACTTCGATGTCTTCGCCCGGCTCAAGCTCCTGGCCGTCAGGGCTTTCGGTGTATTTATCGACCAGGAAATAGTACAAATCCCACTCGACGGTGGCGCCGGCATTGGCCTTGGCTATCAGTTCGGGTCGCTCAATAATTAACCCGGTTTCCTCAAGTGCCTCTTTGATGGCGGCTGCCCGCGCGGCTTCAACGATGTCTTGGCCACCGTCGAGCAGGGCATGGTATTCATTAAGGCTGTCGCAAACCTTGCCACCGGGTAGGCGCAGGTCCACGCCGCCGGCTTCGTCCCGATGTTCTCTGGTGATAAGGATTTTACCTTCAGGCGATATTATAATCAGCCTGATTCCCGGAGGCCGACGATAGCGTTCAAACATCCGTCCATCCGGCTGTTCGGTATTAATTACCTCGCCGATCCTGCCGCTGAAGACGACGGTTTCCGGCCGTTGAGGCTGGTCTTGAGATTTGTCACTCATAATTTTCAATAATAGCAAAAAAAGTCCGATTCGGTTCATCGCCAAAAAACTCCAGGCTATGTCATAATCGAAGTATGAACAAAATCATTCCCGAGGACAGCGTGCTGTTGCCGGATTCGGCCAAGCTGATGTTCCAGGGCATGATCTTCGACGTTTACCAGTGGCCACAGCGGTTATTTGACGGCAGCGAACATACTTTTGAAATGCTCAAACGGCCTGATACAGTCAGCGCTATCTGCGTTGTTGACGGCAAACTAGTTATCATTGATGACGAACAACCCCATCTGGGCACCCGCCAGAGCTTCCCGGGCGGCCGGGTCGATGAAACAGATGCTAGTATACAGAGCGCGGCCGAGAGAGAAGTCCGCGAGGAGACAGGATTTAGTTTCCGGAATTGGCGTTTGATAAAGGTCTGGCAGCCTTACCGCAAGATGGAATGGTTCATCCACGTCTGGTTGGCCTGGGACGTAGCTGGCCGGCAAGCGGCCGATTTGGACGCTGGCGAAAAGATAGACCTTAAACTAGTCGACTTCGAAACCCTGAAAGACTTGGTCATCAAGCGGACCGGCTACCTGGGGGACAGTGTTTCAATCTTCGAGGGCCTAGATAATCTTGATCAATTGCTGGCCGTGCCGGAGTTCCAGGGCCGAACAATAGACCGCTAAATTTGCATCGCGAGCGGCTAGCTCTTACAATATAGACATAAGCAGTAAAATAAATATATACAAAGGATAAATAAGCATGAAAACACGGGTGGCCATTAACGGTTTCGGACGGATCGGACGCAACGCTTTCAAAGTGGCTTTCGAACGCAGCGATCTGGAAATCGTGGCAATTAACGACTTGACCGACACCAAGACGCTGGCTCATTTGCTCAAGCATGACAGCAATTACGGCACTTATGACAAAAAAGTCGGGTTTGACGACAAGGGCATCATAGTAGAAGGCCAGCATGTAATGGTTCTGGCCGAAAAGGACCCGGCGGCTTTGCCGTGGGCGGCCCATAAGATTGACGTAGTTATCGAATCAACCGGTTTCTTCGTCGACCCAGCCAAAGCTAAAGCCCACGTTGACGCAGGCGCCAAAAAAGTCGTGCTCAGCGCTCCGGCCAAAGGCGAAGGCGCTACCACGATCGTGCTCGGCGTTAACGAGGACCAGCTTGAGGGTGCCACCGATATAATCAGTAACGCTTCCTGTACGACCAACTGTATTACGCCCGTAGCGGCCGTCATCGAGAGTAATTTTGGTATCGAAAAAGCCATGATGACCACTGTTCACAGCTATACTGCTAGCCAGAAGCTGCAGGATGCCCCGGCTAAGGACCTGCGCGAAGCCCGTAGCGCGGCCGAAAACATCGTGCCGACGACTACCGGAGCCTCAATTGCCGCCGGCTTGGCGCTGCCGGCCATACAAGGCATTTTCGGCGGTATGAGCATCCGCGTACCC
>DASRLG010000074.1:0-5418 GCA_035648575.1 Candidatus Dormiibacterota bacterium | reverse complement strand
ACTGCGTATATGAGGTTTTTGATGTTTCGCTTGATCTCAACTGTATGATACTGCCTGTTTAACCGGTTTGGCAAGCGGATGTGACGCGGATCATGTTGTACTTTTTACTGAACGGCTGGTGGTCCAGAAAAGAACTATAGCAACCAGGAATAACAGGCCTGAGAAACCGAGAAACACCGTGTTCGCGTGATGCGGTGGTTTGACCGGCGCGGCGACAGTCGGTTTCGAAGCCGTGGCCGTTGCAGGAGGGTTCAGATTAACCGTCGATAGGGCCGTCCCCTGAATCGGTACTCCCTGTCCACCGCTCAGCAGGGAGTTGGCCGTATCGGGTTGCACGCTGCTTGAACTCGTGCCGCCAATACTTCCCTGCCCGGTCGGCTGAAGGTTGCCGGCCTGGGTTGTCGTCTGAGACTGGGAGTTGCTGGTAGTAGTAAGCTGGTCGGTAGCCATTGACACTATTGTAAAGCAAACCCGGCTGCAGCCCGCGAAAAAAGCTTAAATCTCTACAGGTGTCTCGTGGGATTGAGGACCGCGCAACGGCACTTCCTTGAGGAAGAGAGCAACTACGAAAGTCAGCAAAGATACCGGTATAACTAGCAGGAACATATCATGGAACGAGCTGGCGAAAGCCTGCAGTACCTTCGCGGTCACGGCTGGCGGCAAGCTATGTATGCTGGCGGTACCGCCGGTCTGGATACTCTTGGTAAGCGACGGACCGGCAACCTGGCCCGGCAACAGTTGGCTGAGATGGTAGGCCAGCCGGCCGGTTAAGATGGCGCCGAAGATGGCGCCGCCGAACGAAGAGCCCAAGCTGCGGAAGAAGGTGGCCGTAGAGGTGGCCGTTCCAAGATGCGCCCGTTCAACCGAATTCTGGACGGCCAGGGTCATAACCTGCATGAAGCAGCCTAGACCAACACCGACAATTACCATCCAGAGGCCTATGACCCATTCGCTGGTGGTCAAGGTGATGTGGCTAAATAGCCACAAGCCGAAAGTCAGTATCAGCGTGCCGATGATCGGAAATATCCGGTAACGGCCGGTCTTGGTCATCCTCCGCCCGGAAAGAATCATGCTGGCCAGCAAACCACCTACCAAAGGCATGGTCATCAAGCCGGATTCGGTCGGCGAGAAGCCGCGCACTATCTGCTGGTATTCGGGAATGTAGAGGATGGCGGCGAACATGGCTATGCCGGCCAGGAACGACAGTATGACTGAAACCGTGAAAATGCTGTTCTTGAATAACATCGGCGGAATCAGCGCTTCCGGTACCCGCCTTTCCCAGAACGCGAAGATTATCGCCAGCAGGCCGCCAGCGCCCAGCAAACCAATTATCTGCTCGGAACCCCAGGGATAGGTATTGCCGCCCCAGACTGTCGCGAGCAGCAGGCAGACGGAGCTTAGCGATAGTAGGGCCGCCCCGACATAGTCTATGTAATGATGCTTCTTATAAACGGGTAGGTGCAGCCGGCTGGCCACCGCCAACAGCGCCAATACGCCCAGCGGCAGGTTGACGAAGAATATCCAGCGCCAGGACAAGGAATCAGTCAGGAAGCCGCCCAACAGCGGTCCGACGACGCTGGAAACCGCGAACACGCCGCCAAAGTACCCCATGTATTTGCCGCGCTGGCGGGGAGAAACTATATCACCGACGATAGCCAGTACCAGTGACATAAGACCGCCGGCACCAATACCCTGTAACGCCCTGGCGGCTACCAGCTGGTTCATGCTCTGGGACACGCCGCACAAGACCGAGCCAAGCAGGAAGATCAGGATGGCCGATTGGAAAATTTTCTTGCGGCCGAAGAGGTCGCTTATTTTGCCATAGATTGGCGTGCTGATAGCGCTGGTCAAGAGGTAGGCCGTGGCAACCCAGGACAGCTTATTAAGCCCGTGCAGGTCGGTAGCTATGCGCGGCAGGGCCGTCGCGACGATGGTCTGGTCGAGGGCGGCCAATAACATTACCAGCATCAGGGCGGTCATAATAACCATTATTTCGCTGTGGGTGTAATGTTGTTGGGTAGCTGGAGCAGTTTTGTTAGTTGAATTTTCGATTGTACTCACCTTTCTATTTCTTATCATCGTTCACGGCGTCAAGCGCGTCGCTCATATCCCTTACCAGAGACTCGACGTCTTCGGCTTTTAATAAAGTTAAGGCTGGGCGATGCGGGTTGCTCATGATTACCACCCGGCTACCAGCCGACAGGCCCAGACTGTTGCGAGCCTCCACCGGTATCACCAACTGGCCCTTCTCGTTAAGAGTAGCCGTGCCTAATATCTTCGGAAAATGTCCTGTGCCCATGCGTGAACCTACTAATAAGTATTACTTTTCTTACTTTTACTATACGCGAATCGGCACTTGAACGCAATAGTAAACCTAGGACAGCGCTTACTTACCGTAGGCGGAGAAGCTGTAGCCGTGATCTGCCCTGCCGGAACGGCCCGAGCCGGACTGGCTGATATCCTTGCCCGTGAGCAGCCTGATAATAGAGGAGAAGCCCAGTACCGACACGCAGCCGAGCGCCACGGTAATCAGGAATTCCTTGCGGGAAACTTCCCGCCTGAGCAGCTCTTGAAGAGGTGTTTCTGTTTTCATACTTTTTTGAATTGTTTTTGTTTTTAGCTTACATATGTAATTGTAAGCAGCTATGCCTAAATAGTCAACTGGTGACGCTTAAGGTTAGAAAACGTCTTGTATCAGGCGTCCGCGCCGGACGACGCTAGGAGTCGACCGTTTAACGGGCACGTAGGGCTGGTAGCGAGGTTGGCGGTGCGGAACAGAGCGAGGAGGTTGCGGGGTTGGCATTGGCGGTGGAGAATTTTGTCTGACAGTCTCTGTCAACGGAGGTGCCGCAGCGACCGCGGGCACGGACGGCCGGCGCTTATTCTGGGACCAAACGATCAACGCGCCGATGTTATATATGATGATTACCGGCACGGCGATTATCAGCTGGTCGAAAATATTAGGCGTCGGCGCCATGATCATGGCGATGATGAAAGCCGCGGCGATAACGTACTTCTCCGCTTTCAGTAAAGAACCCGGCGGAATCGGCCGTATGCGATTACCGGAAACAAGCAGCAGGGGCAATTGGAATAACAGAGCGGCGCCCAGCAAATACACTGTTACGAACGACATGTACTCCTGCAGGGTAAATAACGGCTTGATCTGGTTAGTAGTAAACTGGCCGCGCAGGAAGTGCAAGGCGGCCGGCAGGCCGATGAAATAGCCGAACCCCAGCCCAAGCGCCGCCATAGCCACCGAGGCGTACGAGCACCGAGCGATGAATCGCCGCATATCAACCGTGGTAACCGGCTCAAGATAACGCAGCACGTTATAAATAATAACCGGCAGGCTGGCAGCTATACCGACATAGGTACAGATCGTAAACAGGAAATTAATGCCGCCGCCCGGCGAAGTATAGATAAACTGCTGGCCATGGGCCGGCCGCAATAACAGGTTGACCAGGTGCTGCTGGACGAAATAAGCCAGCGTCGAAAAAAGCAGGATCGAGGCGACGACGTATATTGAGCGGCGGCGCAGCTCATAAAGGTGTTCGACAAATGGTTGGCGTAACTCGTCCGGTTTACGAGTCGTGGTGGTGGTTGTCTTCGTTTTTTGTTTCTTTTTTGTCCTTTTCATCGATTGAACCTGTTAGCCCTTTACGGAGCTCTTTCATGGATTCGCCGAGGCTTCGGGAAAGTTCAGGCAATTTTTTGCCGCCGAACAATAAGAGAAGGATGGCCAAAATAATTATTAGTTCCGGAGCACCGAGATCTAAAAAGGCAAAGTTTTGTAACATAGTGTGTCTCTTGTTAAATTAACCTACCGTAATAATACCATAAGCGCCGCTGTATGCGTCAATAGCGCCACCAGTCAATGGCTAGCTGAATTTAAGGCTCAAGTTCTCGGGACCCACGCCTTGACTCATCATGTGTATGTTCATAAAGGCATCGGCCGTCATAGGACTTGTATCAAAGTCGTCGGGCACCGCGCCGGCAATGATTTTTACAAAGGCGCTAATTACCGGTGTTCTCTCATCCGGATCGCACCATCGATTCCATATCAACACGCCTACTCTCTCTATAAAAGCGGCGTTTGACGTATCCGCCGTTATCATGGATCTCCTTCTAATACGTGGGTCTAGATCAATAAACTTTGCTACTGGATTACCTTGCTCATCCCGGGTAACGCCAAACATGTCTTCATTAAGAATATCCATGCTTGGAACCCTTCCGGCTACGCCATCGACTGTCATCAAGCGCCCAAGTCCCTGGGCGACTTCCTCTTTGACTTCCGTGGGAGCGGCAGCTAAAGGTTGGACATCCGGAAGATGTTCGCTTATGGCTACATAAGGATAATTGCCGATGCTTTCCAGCAAGAAACCTCGAATAACGGGAATTCGAGCCTCAGAAAGAGCGCCTTGCATTATATCCCACGCCTCGAGCATCGTGGCCCCCGCCTGCCCCTCAATTTCGTCTACGGCTTTATCAGTAAAACTCCGGGTTACGAAGCTCTGTCCATCGGCTTCTTGAACGACTTGCAGAACTTTATCACCTCTATCACTAAGCAGCTCGACTGGTTCTGCTGCTATGATTCTCTCTTTGAGAACAGCAGTTAAGTCATCGGCAAGCAACTGTGTCGCGTAGGGCTGTATTTCGGCATTACTCATAATTATGCTGCAAAATCCTTTTAGTGGCTCTAAGAATATAACTAAAAGCTCTCATTTGCAAGCATAAGCAAAATATATTATTAATGCTTTTGCGGACTTATAATTTAGCTGAGCAGCGCGCCGCCGTCGACTACGATCTGGCTGCCTGTCATATAGGAAGACATATCGGATGCCAGGAATAGGGCGGCCATGCCAATCTCGTCGGGCTCGCCCATGCGGCGCATGGGGATCTTGGCCAGGAAGGCTTCGACCGCGGCTGTCATCTGTTCTTCCGGTACATCCTGGCTACCAGCAGCCGCGCCCGGAGTAGCAATACCGCCCGGGGCAATGGCGTTAACCCAGATCTTGTCGGCGGCCAGTTCCAGCGCCGAATTCTTGGTGAAGCCCCAAACACCGTGTTTGGAGGCATCGTAATGCGCCAACCCGACCATTGTAGGATGCAGCGCGTCAATAGAAGTCACATTGATGATCTTGCCGCCGCCCTGCTGCTTCATTACCTCGCTGGCGTACTTGGTTGTCATGAAAACACCGAGTAGGTTCACGTGCAGCACTTTTTCAAAGTCCTCGACTGTCATTTGGGCAATTGGCCGCGAGGGATAGATGCCGGCATTATTCACTAAGATATCGATTGACCCAAACTTCTCCTCACAAGCCGCGATCATTTTCTTGATGTCATCCTCGCTGGAAACGTCGACCTTGATAGCTTCAGCCGTCCAGCCTTTGCCTTTGAGCTCTTCGGCGGTTTTCTGGG
>DASRLG010000073.1:0-5401 GCA_035648575.1 Candidatus Dormiibacterota bacterium | reverse complement strand
ATTATAAGTAACATATGGTCAAATCGATTATAGGCGCGAAAAGCGTTACGAAACGTTTCGGTGACATAGTGGCCGTCGACAATATTGATTTTGAAATCCGGGAAGGTGAGATCTTCGGTTTCCTCGGTCCTAACGGCGCCGGCAAAAGCACGACGATCAAGATGCTGACAACCATGCTTAGGCCGACCAGCGGCCGGCTGACTCTGGACGGCCACGACGTCGCCAAAGAACGCGACTCGGCCCGCAAAGCTTTCGGAATAGTCTTTCAGGACCCCAGCCTTGACGAGGAACTGTCAGCTTACGAAAACATGGACCTACATGGTGCCCTGTACAGCGTACCTAAGGCTCTGCGTCGGATTCGTATCAAGGAGTTGCTTGAATTGGTTGAGCTGGACGGCCGACAGGATTACATGGTCAAGACTTTTTCCGGCGGCATGCGGCGGCGGTTGGAAATCGCCCGCGGGCTGCTCCACGAACCGCGCGTCCTCTTCTTGGACGAGCCGACACTGGGACTCGATACCCAAACCCGTAACCTCATGTGGGATTATGTCAAAAAGCTCAGCCACGAGAAGGGTATGACGATTTTCTTCACCACCCATTATCTCGACGAAGCCGAGGCTGTCGCCGAACGGATAGCCATCATCGACCATGGCAAAATAGTAGCCCTGGGCACCACTCCCGAACTATGCAAACAGACCAAGACCAAAACCCTTGAAGAAGCCTACCTACAACTAACCGGCAAGACGCTGCGCGACGAAGCCAGCAGCGGCAATGACGGCCTAAACTTCAAAACGGCTTTACGTAACCAGAGGCTTAGGTAGCAGGTTTATGGATATTATTTACGTACTATGGTTGAGACAGGTCAGGCGTTATTGGCGCAGCGGTTCACGCTTGCTCGGTACGCTAGGCCAGCCGATCCTGTTGCTGCTGGCGCTTGGCTACGGCATAGGCGCCATTTACCGCCGGGCAGGCGAAGGCAATTACCTACAGTTCCTGGTACCGGGCATCATTACTCAGACGGTTCTCCTATCCGGCATATTCTGGGGCATGATTATCCTTCAAGACAAACGCTTCGGCTTCCTAGCTGAAATGCTGGTGGCGCCCGTATCACGTGTTAAGATCCTGCTCGGAAGCGCGCTTGGCGGGGCCACTATTTCGATCTTCCAAGGCATTTTGGTGTTTACTATCTCGATGCTGCTCGGGTTCCGGCCGCATAGCTGGGCCTTGGTCGGGCCGGCTTTCCTAGTATTAGTGCTGATGTGCGTGGCCCTGACGAGCTTCGGTGCCGGTATCGCCTCTATGGTTGATGACTTCCAGGGCTTCCAGGGCATTAACAACCTGATCGTCATGCCGATGTTCTTCCTGTCCAGCGCCCTTTATCCGTTGACCAATGTACCGGTCGGCCTGAAGATTGTCAGCAGCATAAACCCCGTGACTTATATGGTTGATGCCTTACGCTATCTGTTGGCGAACCAGACCCACTTCGGGCTGGGCAAGGATTTGATTGTTATGGCCATCACTTTCGTGGCCTGCTTGTTTTTTGCCGTCAGCCGCTTCAACCGCATACAAATGTAGATTTTCCGTTTTACGAGGTATGATTTACAATACCTTGAGATGATTACCTTTTTGCGTAATAAGAACCGGCAGCATGAACCGGTTTGGCACGTCCAGGTAACTATGTTGGTGGCTATCTGTTTACAGTTATTGTTGCCCGACCGCTATGTCTTCGGCTCGCGCTATATCCTTATAGGTATTGAAGCCCTCTTACTGGTAGCCATGTCATTCACGACGCCGAAAGAGCGGATTTTTAAATCGTTGAGTCGGCGGATCAATGTTTTCGCGCTGATTTTCCTGATCAGCGTCGCTAACGGTTACGGACTGGTCGAAGTAACCCGCCGATTGCTGCAGTCCGGCCGGGTTAACAATGGCCGTGACTTGATCCTTACGGCCGTCAACATCTACATCACAAATATAATTATTTTTGGCTTGTGGTACTGGGAAATGGATGGCGGCGGCCCGGGCCAACGTTTGCTGGCCGCCAAACATGAGCAGGACTTCCTGTTTCCGCAAAACCAACACGAAGATTATAAGCACCCTCATTGGCAGCCAACCTTTGTCGATTACCTGTACGTATCGTCGACTAATGGCATGGCTTTCAGCCCGACCGACACCATGCCGCTGAGCCGGCGAGCCAAGATATTAATGTTGGCTCAGGCGACTTTGTCCCTGATATCAGTCGCGCTGGTAGCGGCCCGGGCCGTTAATATTCTTCACTAGCTGATCCAGATCGATCAGAACCAGTGTTGACGGCGGCACACAGCAAACGCCGGTGCCCCAAAGACTATTGGCAGCCAGTAACTGATCAAGCGATAGAGCAAGGCAACTGCCAATGCTGCCGGGCTAGCCACATGGTAAGCGATAAAACCAGCTGCCAGGCCGGCTTCAAAGCCTCCCAAGCCGCCCGGTGTCGGCGTGGCGGCGCCCGCGCCTACCCCAAACGACAAGATCAGCAAAATAACGACAAACGGCAGATGAATACCCAACGCCGCCGCGCAAGCCCACAAGCAAAAAACATTCCCCAGAGTGAGCAGAATGGAACTTATCAGTGCCGACGGCAGGCGCCAAGCCTGGCACTGATAGGCTCTTAGTTGAATGCGAAGTTCAGCCACTTGGCGTTTGAATCTTTGTCGGCTAAGGACTAAGGCCACGCCGCCAACCAGTATTAATGCCAGGGCTACCTTGAGCCATAAACCAGTAGCCCGGTCATAATCTGGTGCCACTGCTACCTGATTGGATAAGAAAGCTAAACTAAAGGCCACTAACAAACCATTGGCCGCAGCTCCTAACAGATTGTTGAGTCCGACTACGCTAGCCGCTTGCGCGCTAGTATGGTTCTGGCGGTGTAAGTAGGCATAATTAGCGCCTAGAGCGCCAATACCGCCGGGCAGCAGCCGGTTGATGAACATCGCGGCTAATTGCACCACTACCGTTTGGCCATATCTTAAGGGCCGCAAAGCCAGAAACCGGTAATTCAAGGCCGCACTCAGGTAGGTCGTCATCGTCAAAGCAGCCGCCGCGATTGTCCAAGCCGGTGCCGGATGACGCAAAAAATGCCAGCTGGAACGGAAGTCACCGACCTGCGGCACCAGGACATAAATAGCTAGCACCAGCAGTAATAACACGAGAATATACCGCCGGTTAAAAGCTAGTCTGGTAGTTTCCAACCTCATATCAAGCTATTATTACCGACCTCGGCGGCCAGCACAAGTTGACAGCCGATAATCGGTGTGTTGAAAATCTTACCAAGTAACAGTTCATACTATGCTTTAATAGTATGGAATGCGAGGCGGAACACCGCCTGCTAACTATCGAATTGGCGGACTACCATGGCAAGTAAACAACAGACTGCTCAACTGACTGTTCAAGCTCTGCAACGCGCCTGCGGTCTGGCCCTCGTTTACGCGGTACTCATTCTCGTGCTGCCTGTCAGTCAAGCCACCATACAGACTTATTATCTGTCGCCGTTGGAATACAGGGCTATCCTGTTCATTGTCAGCTTGCCCTCCATAGTAGCTTGGATAGCGGCATTTATAGGTTATGCCAAGTTGCGTGAGTATGTCAGCCTAGTGCGCAAAACGCCCGAGGGAACCCATCTGGACAAGTTGGCTACCGGCTGCGCCTGGTTGGCTTGGAGCTTGCCGGCAACGACAATTTTATCCCTGTTATTGAACGCTATCGCCAACCAGCATCCGGCTTTTTATTCGACTTCGATTATCAGCGTGAATTATCTGGGCTTGCTGCTGCCGCTGGTAGCTTTTAGCATCATTGGCGTCGCGTCAAGGGGCCTGGTTAACCTGGCCAAACTTAGGCTAAGCCGGGCCAGCATACGCGTTATCATGCTTTTTTTCCTGGCGGCCGGCATATTGTATTGTTACCTGATTTTCCAGCGTTTCGACATGACAAGCCTGTCTTCGACCCAAAACCCTTATTTCCTGCCAATCTGGCTTATGGTCTTGAGCGTTATTGTCCCGTACCTATACGTCTGGTTCATCGGCTTGCTGGCGGCCTATGAAATTACTCTTTTCAGCCAACAGACCGATGGCGTGCTTTACCGCCAGGCGTTACGTTTACTGGTACTGGGTTTGGTCGTTATTATTATCAGCTCTATTGTCCTGCAGTATATTAACGGTATCCAGCCGCGCGTCGGGCGTTTGATGTTCGGTTACCATCTGGTGCTGGTATCGATTTTCCGCCTAATCGGCGGCAGCGGTTTTATAGCCCTGGCTATCGGCGCCAACCGGCTTAAAAAGATCGAGGAGATTTAATTTATGGCTGCCTCCTCCAAGTCTTCGATCTACGACCAGGTGGTGAAGGTCACGCACGTCTACCTGGGTCCGGCCGCCGACCGCTTTATAGCCCGACAGGTGGAAAACCATCTCCACAAATCACCTGACGAATTATCACAAGCCGACCTGCTAAGCCTGATTGACTGGATCAAAGTAGTCGTCTCCTTGCTGACAGAAGATAATGACCTGATCGAGGAGTATACTAATGAACTACAGAAACTGGCGGGCAAACGCACCAAGCTCAAACGCTCCTAGGATGATAAACTTATGCCCCAATTTGACGACCCCTCACCGCAATCCAAACTAACCGCTCACGAGCAACGGGCCGAAGCCGAAGCCCTGTTTACCAGTATCGGCGACGGTGCCATTTCGACCGACGAATTCGGCCGCATCACCCGCGTAAACCCGGCCGCCCAGGAGTTGCTTGGCTACAGTGAAGAGGAGCTGATAGGAGCCTGGTTTCCCAAGAAAATCGTTGCCGTCACGGCTGAAGACAAACCTATAACCCTGATCGACAGGCCGATTACCAAAGCCTTTTTGACAGGCAAACCGATCGCCGAAAAGACTTATTACCGCCGTAAGAACGGCCAGAAAATCGCCCTGGCCATCAACGCTTCGCCAATTCTCCTGAACGGCAAGCCGCTCGGTGCCATAGAAGTTTTCCGCGACATCACCCTCGAGCAGGAAATCGATCGCATGAAAAGCGAATTCATCTCCTTAGCCTCGCACCAGTTGCGCACGCCCTTATCGGCCATCAAGACTTACACGCACATGTTATATGACGGCTATTCCGGCAAGCTCAATGCCTCCCAGAAGAAATCGCTCAGTACCATCATCGGCGCCTCCGACCGGATGAACGAGCTAATCAGTACGCTATTGAACATTACTCGCATGGAAAGCGGCACAATAGGCGTGACACCGAAATTGCTAAATATCGATAAGCTGGCCGACGAAGTCGTCAAGGAGCTAAGCTTGGCCGCCGACAGTAAATCAATCAAGCTGTCGGTTGCCATCAAAGGCAAGGGCAGTACCGTCATTAAGACCGACGCCCTGAT
>DASRLG010000072.1:0-4457 GCA_035648575.1 Candidatus Dormiibacterota bacterium | reverse complement strand
ATCTAATATAGATAAGTTAGGAAAGAAGTAAGCATATGGCGCAACCCGCACCTGCCACCCAACCCAACACCGAGCAACTTGCTACTGACGTTTTAGCAACGATCGAACGTGAGCGCGAAAGGGAAATCGTCGCCCGCCGTTTTGGTCTGTTCGACCGCAAGGAAACTCTCGAGCAAATCGGTGAGATGTTGGGTATTACAAGGGAACGGGTACGCCAGCTGGAAAAGGCAGTCGTTACGCGTTTGCGCAGCACGGCAGAGCAGGGCGGCCTGCCTCACATCGCCGATTTCCAGGCAAAACTTCTGGAACTGTTACAGGAATCAGGCGGGGTAGCCCGTGTCAGCGAGCTGACAGCCAAACTAAGCGACAAGCCCAGCCGTGAAGAGCAGGCCCGCGTAGCTTTCCTGAGCCAACTGTCGCCGGAATTATCGGTTGTCCAGGAAGATGATAACTTCTACTACAGTGTCGGTATCAAATCAGTTTATGACGAAAAAGCCCTCAAGACCCGTGTAGCCAGCCTGATCGAAACTATCAAGCAAATCGGCGAGCCGCAAACCATCGCGCACATCGCCAAAGCCGCTGATATAGCCGACCCGAAGCAGGCCGCCGCCCTGGCCAGCACTTCCAAGCACCTGGCTACTTTGAACGGCCGTTGGGGCCTTATCAAATGGCCGATGGTCAATCCTAAGAATATTCGTGACAAGATTTACGTCATCCTCAAGGAAAACGGCAAGCACATGCACTTCAACGAAATTGCCGCCGCCATCAAGGACAGCGATTTCAAGCGCAAGGACGTTACCACCCAAGCCATCCACAACGAGCTGATCAAAGATAAGCGCTTCGTGCTTATCGGCCGTGGTATTTATGCTCTCAAAGAATGGGGTTACGAGAAGGGAACTGTCGCCGATATCATCAGCGAAGTCCTGCGTGAAGCCAACGAGCCGCTGCACCGCGATGAAATCGTCAAGCGCGTTCTCAAGAGCCGTTTCGTAAAAGAAACCACCATCCTCCTGAACCTCCAGGGTAAACCGCAATTCAAGCGCGTCGCCAAAGCCACCTACGCTCTCGCCGAGTAAATCGTAAAGCAAGACTTTGTCTAAACCCGAACAAGCGGCTACAGGTGATGATGTAACGCAACCGCCGCAAATCGTGGATTTCTTCGACGACATGGTCCGCCGGATGCTGGCCGAAAGAGCCGAATATGTCCTGAGCACTGTCGCCGGCGAATTGAATATCGACGTCTTGCACATGATTAACCCGCGGAGCGCAGAGCTGGGCAAGAGAAGTGAAGACACAGGATTCAGGGCCGGTTATCACTATGTATATGAGACTTTGCATACCGAAACCGGTATTAATAAAATCGGTGTCGTAGTCGCCAACCCCCTTATAAAAGCCCCTGTCGGACAGGCTTTTTACGACCGCGAAAGAACCAATCGCCATTATTTCACCGAGGGTGCCGATGGTGTACGGCGTCACGACCTGGTAAACGGGCGGGCCATATTCAGGCCGCTGCTCGAGGGGACCTTAGAAGAACCTCGTGTTCTTAACCAGCCGCCTAATGATCTTATTCTCATGCAGTTCAAGCGGGATATGGTTGCAGTCCAGACCAAGGAGCCCATAAGGTTGGCTTCAACGTTCATTCAGCAGAACCTTGATTTATAAGCCGTACAAAATACGAACAGAATAATTGCAGGCCGGATAGTTAGGCAACGCAACTTGGACCGGTTTTTATATAGAAACCCGGGCAGAGTAAGGCAGTGGCAATAATAATTTAAAAAATCCGGCGGGCGGGTGAAAAATATTCCGGGACGGGTGGAGGCAGAGCATCAAACCAAGCCATAGACATGATGTCGCACAATGTATATTTTGCGACTCTAATATATGATTTATAGATGA
This sequence comes from Candidatus Dormiibacterota bacterium, assembly GCA_035648575.1. Lineage (GTDB taxonomy): Bacteria > Patescibacteriota > Saccharimonadia > Saccharimonadales > UBA4665 > DASRLG01. Next base: position 2,561 of record DASRLG010000072.1, on the reverse strand, counting down.
GTTCGTATACCCCTGCCGTAGGGGAGTGTTAAGTGTTTGACTGCTTATGTGCCGTAATGTTTGCGCTGCTCGTGTTTAGTAGGACCGCCACTGGTGCCGGTCCTACCATAGGCCCCGGTTGTTGGTAGAACGTGTTGTTTTAGGCCCTAGTGCTTGACCGTGATTCAGGACACTATTTGACTTTTCCACAGTATTGCCGTGAAACTATTGCTTTTCCGCGACTTTATTTTAAATTACTTACTGCCCTGTCCTGCTCCTTAAATTATGAAAATTTGACTTTTGCCCTACCATGTATGTTTATATAGTTTTTTGTGATTGGCCGGATGTTTAATTAATATGAACAAATTGCGAACTAGCGGGGCAGCAGAACAGGGGGCATTACTTATAGTAAGCCCTGCCGTCCACGCGCACGTCAATGTACTGGCCGGGAGTAATGTTCTGGTGGTGTAATTGGTTAATGGTTGCCAGGAAGGTGCCAGCCTGCCCTCTCGGGTTAGTGCTCTCTAGGTTGAATTTGACGAAGTAAGGCTGCCCTGTTAAATGCACGTCCAGCTCACTGGCGGCTGCCGGTAAGGTCATCCCTGACACCGTAAATTGTTTGGCTGCCAGCTGGGCAATGACGACCTGGATAAAGCTTATATCAGCGGTCGGCAAAGCCTGATGGTTGGTTTGGATGCGCAGTCCACTTTGATCGGTTAAGAGAGGTAGGTTGGGCTGGTTCAAGCCGGCGGACGTGGTGCTGCTAATCAGGGCCTTGCCGGTCGTATCGATAATAAACGAGCCGCTATCAGTTGCCAGGATCAGGGCCGGTTGGGCCGGTTCCACGTAAACCAGCGGCCGGTGTGCCAACAAGGGGATAGTCACGCTGACACTGCTTAATTCCGGAAATTGGCTAAGCATCTGGCGGCTTAGCCCGGAAGTGTCGACCGTGATTTTGTTGCGGTTCCAGATGGAATGCGCCAATTCTTGGCTGGCCGCGGTTTGGTAAACAGCTTGGTTCCTCAGTAACGTTTGGTTGCCAGCCGTAGTCAGCGGCATGACCTTGACGTCAGTCGACAGGCTTAGCACGTTGACCGCTGAAGCCAGAATCGCCAGCACCAGGACTATCAGGCCGGCGCGTTGCACCCAGAAATGGCCGAAGCCGCGCCGCCGTACCGGCTTGGGCGGCTGGCCCATCTCGCCGCTTGAGGCTTGGCGTCCGGTACCTCGTTCGGCTTCGGAACGGCGGGCGCGGTAAGCGAAAGTAGACGGCGGCTTAGCCAGGTCATCACTCCGCAGTTTCTGGCGGCGGGTTTGTACAGTCGGTGCGCGGCGTAGTTTCATACCTCATCCAGGATTAGGCGGGCCAACTCACTTGTGGCCTTGGGTTTAGCGAATTTGGCTAGGCGCTTGCCCAGTTCACGCTGCTTTTCAGGATGGCTTAAGAGGTTGCTGGCCTGGGTTGCCAGGCGGTTAGGGTCGGCGGCCAAGTCGACTTCGTCCAGAATCAAGGCCGCGCCTTGTTCTGCCAGGTATTGGGCGTTCTTCAGCTGGTGTCCGCCGGCCAGGAACGGGCTGGGCACGACAAGACAGGCCTTGCCCTGCAACGCGAATTCCGCCAGGTTGGTCGCCCCTGCCCTTGTAATAATTACATCAGCTGCCCCGCTGTACAGATATACGTCTTCAATATAGGCTCGGACTTGCAGCCTGCCCTGCTCTGCCCCTGATAATTTGTCAGCGTAAATAGCCTGCACGTCAGCTTCGTTGGCACGCCCGGCGCCATGCACGACAACCAGGTCCGGAAACTCGCGTAACAGATGTGGAACAGCAGCCGCAACGGCTTCGTTAACAGTTCTCGAACCCAACCCTCCGCCAATGATAAAGAGCACCTTGGCCTTGGCTGGGAGCTTGAGCTTGGCCCTGTATTTAGCCTTGAGAGAAGCGTTTACCGGCACGAAATCAGCCTGCAGCGGGATGCCTGTCATAACGGTCTTATCCGGCGGATAACTGTAGACTTCGGGCGGCAATGCCACGGCGTGTTTAACGGCCCAACGGCTTATAATACGATTAGCTAGGCCGGGTATGGCATCGGAGTCATGGGTAATATATGGCATGTGCAGGCTGGCGGCAGCCAGGCCGACCGGCACGCCCACGAAACCGCCTTTGATAAAGATTATGTCCGGCCGGATTTCCCTTAGCAAACGCCAACTCTGATAAGTACCGATCAGCACGTACAAACCGTCGCGAATGTTTTTGAACCAGGTCGGAATGTCCAGCAACTGTTTCAGGCCTTCGCCGTGGTAACGCCGGAACTTGCCGGCCCTGACGGTATAAACCTGGTCTATGGCCGAATGTCCGGCCGGAATGTCACCTAGTTTGTCGCCGCGCTGGCCGATGTAAACCAGGCTCGTAGCTGGCTCCAGACGCTTAATTTCAGTGGCGACAGCCAATATCGGCGTGATGTGTCCGCCGGAACCGGCACCGGTTAAGACGATAGTTTTCAATAGCCGTTCCTCCTAGGCCTGTTGTCCAACAGGCCGCGGCGGGCAGCAGTTTCGTCAACCAGGCGCGGAGTATTATAA
>DASRLG010000071.1:0-10092 GCA_035648575.1 Candidatus Dormiibacterota bacterium | reverse complement strand
CGGTCACCAGTTTGCAATGGGACTTCTCGAGGGCCTCCAAACTGAAGTTCGGCCACTACACGGCCCACCTCACCATGGCCTACGACAACGGCCAGCGTGACGTACCGCTTGAAGCCGAGGTCAGCTTTTGGGTGGTGCCGTGGCGGATACTGGCAGCCATCCTAGTAGTTGTGATATTCGTTGGAATAGGCTTATGGTCAACCGGCCGAAATATCGTTCGAAAAACACGCAAGATTAAGAAGAAGTCATGATCAAGAAAATCCTGCTTGGCACATTATTGATAGTTTTGATTATGCTGACAGGGGCGTTGCCGACCCATGCGGCCGGTTCAAGACCGCTTGTCACGATAGCGCCGTTTTTGCAGCAAGTCCAGGTTAGCCCGGCCGACTCAGTGAAAAATTTTAACGTTTACCTTACCAATAGCAGCACGGCCACCTTGTCATTCCACTTGTCTGTCGCGGATTTCGGCTCACTGGACGAGACCGGCGGCTTGGTATTCGCTGGCAATAACGCGAGTTCGCTAACCAAAAAGTACGGCCTGTCCTCATGGCTGCGGCTCGGCGTGAACGACCTGAGCCTGGCTCCGGGCAAAACCGCCACCGTGACAGCGACCATTATTAATGATGTCAGCTTGCAACCCGGGGGCCACTATGCGGCCATAATTGCTTCGGTAAAAAACCAGAATCCTGCCGCCAAAAACCAAATAGACATCAAGCAAGAGCTATCAGCCTTGATACTGGCTACCAAAACAGGGGGCGATAAGTATGATCTTCACCTTAATAACCTGCAATATGACAGCAGCTGGTGGAGTCTGCCGGGGGAGGTAAGCCTGCGCTTCTATAACCCGGGCAACGTGCATGTCGTGCCGCGCGGACTGGTTAAGCTAATTGCCCCTAACGGACAAGTGGTTAGCCAGGGCGTGATTAATGACGCCTCGACGTTTGTCCTGCCTCAAACCTACCGGCAAATACAGGTAGACCTGAAGAGCGTCGGTCACAGCGGTTGGCGGCCGGGACTGTACCATCTACGGGTTGATTACCGTTACGACGGTCTTGACCGTTATGCCAGCAAGACTTTTACCGCGCGTTTCCTGAACCTGTCCAGCTTGTTGCTTATTGTGGCGGTTATAGCGGTGATAATATGGTTAACTGTCAAAATCCGGCATTTGAAAAAACCGAAACCCCCAACGGACAAAAAGAACAAGCCCGCGACAGGCAAAACAGTAACTAAAAAACCCATCAAAGTCGTTGTCAAAAACGATGACGAATAACTCTTGCTAAGAAGTGTCAAAAAACGATATGATACTTATGTTAAACTTTGAGGCTGGGTTTTGGCCACACAAATACGAGGGATGCTGGGAATAAAGGGTCTCAAGCTGCTGCTTGCAGTAGGCTTATTTCTGGCTGCCGGCTTTCTATTAGCCAACCACACGGCGTATGCTACCAACCCGGCGACCATTAGTTTTCAAGGTAAGGTCGTTAATGCTGACGGCACTAATGTGGCCAATGGTTCCTACACTTTTATTTTTCGCCTCTATGACACGGCCAGTCCTACCACTACTAACGCTTGTTCGGTAAACACCAACTGTTGGTGGGAGGAGACTGACAGCATTACCGTCACGGATGGAGTTTTCCAGGTTGAATTAGGTGCCGGCTGTGCTTTTACCAGTGCCTGTAACAGCGGTCATAGCGGCATAGATTTTAATACTAACGGCTCCCTGTACCTGACCTTTAAGTTCAATGGCGACGCGGCTGGCTTTATGTCGCCGACCATGCATCTTACCTCTGTACCTTATGCCGCGAATGCCGATAAGCTGGATGGCATTGATTCGACGGCTTTCGGCCAGCTGGCCAGTAACCAGACCTGGACGGGGACAAACACCATCCAGCCGACGACAGATATTAAAGGACTGGTAGTTAAGCAAACCAGCATAGCTTCACCTACCTCTGACATTTTCAATGTGCAGACCGCTAACAGCAGTAGCGTTATCCAGGTCACTGGCCCGTCGGCTAACAACGCGGCGGTCTTGATTACTTCGGTGGGTACGGGGGCTCTAACGCTTCAGAGCGGCACCGGTACGATTTCGCTTGGCACGACCACCGCAGTCAATGCCAGCGGTGCGCTCAGTATATCCAGCGGCGGTACAACCCAGACCCTCAGCTTAGCTACTCCGGCTTCGACCTCGGCTTCGACAGGGGCTATTACCATCCAGAGCGGCAGCGCTACGGTCGGCAGCAACCTAAGCGCCGGTACAATCACGATTGACACTGGAACTAAGACCGGTGTCGGCACGGCCACGATTAACATCGGCACGACTAACGCGACAGCGCTGGCCTTCGGCAGTACTGCCAATAATGCTTCCACGACGTTCAAGCAAACCGCCTCCGCTACGGCTTTCCAGGTACAGAATGCCTCAAGCAAAGCCGTGCTGACGGTAGATACCAGTTCTAACCAGGTAGTCCTGGGACTGGCCGGCAGCGGCAATGTCAACGGGCAGCTGGTGTTTGCCAATAACACCAACACTAACACAGCGACGCTGACCAGCGGCGTTACCAGCGGCACTTACTCCGTGAGCTTGCCGACGGCCGGCCCGGCCTCGACCAGCCAATGTTTGCAATCAGGCGCGGTGACGGCGTCACAACTGGCTTTTGCCGGCTGCGGCGGCACCGGCTTGTCCAGGACTGCTGCCGATACGGCAAGCGTGGCGGTATTAGCTGCCAATAATCTCTATGTTTTGACAAACACCAGCTCGGCCGTGGCCTCTGGCGTACTCAAGATTGATAACGGTACGAACACTAGTTCGGCACTCAGTGTGGTAGCCGGCGCCAACGCATTGTCCTTAACTGCTTCAGCGGTTCCTTCCGCCGACCAACTGAGTATCACGAACGCCGGCCAAGGAGTGACAACAGGTGACACTAACGGCCTGAGTATAAACTATGTTGGTGGCAGTGCCGCCGTTGAATCAGCTGGCGCGGAAGTGGATCTCACCCCCGGTGGCCTCACCGGAGGCACCTGGAGCGGCATGCGAGTTGTCGCCAATGCTACCGGCGCGGTCAGCGGTGTCAAAGAGAACGGCATAAAACTCGATGGACCTGGCACTCCAGGCGCTGGCACCGAAACAGGTTTGTACGTAGGTACTGGCTGGGATATCGGCTTGGACGTCGAGTCCGGGGATGTAAATCTGACCGGGTTTACCAGCAGCGGCAACCCTTCTGATCCGGCAAGCCCGGCAACCGGCAACCTGGCGGTTTATTCCAAAAAAGTTGCAGGCCGGATGATGTTGAAGATCAAGGACCCCAGCGGCCAAAGCACGCCCCTGCAACCCGCCTTATGGGGTAACAATGTCGTATTGTACGCGCCGACAAGCAGCACTACGGTTACCGGAGGGTTCGGAACTCTATGGGCAAAGGGAGGCACCGGCGGTACCGTTAGCACCGCCACACCGTCCACGACTGCGCCGGCCATATCTAACCAGATACACCGCACTAAACAGCCAAACGTTGTTACGACTACTAACCAAGATATGGGTATCAAAATAAGTGCCGCCGATGGAGACCAGTTTTGGACAGGTAATGCCGCCGGGCTGGGCGGATTCTTTTTCCAGACTCGCTTCGTTGTTGATGCCTGGCCTGCCGCAACTGCTCGAATTTTTGCCGGGTTAGCTTCGGGCACAACTTCGGTTGCTATATCAGACACGGTCAATGGTGATGTGGCTGGTCTATGGCATGATACTACCGACAGTAATACCACGCTCAATATGGTGACCCGCAATAACTCAACGACAACCAAGACGCCGATTGCCTTATCCAATGCTATTGCTGCTGGTAATGCCTACGACTTTTACATGTACTGTCAAGAGAACTGTACAACGATTTTTTATCGTCTTGATGACATAGTCAATGGCGTGACATACGAGGGGAGTACTGCCACCACTTTGCCCCGTAACACTATCTTCATGGGTCCGCAGGTCGAGATGAGTAACGGGACAGCCAACACCGTAGTTAACACAACTATTATAGGGGTTAACAGAATATATGTAGAGTCGGACCATTAGCATGGCAGTAAAAAAGCGCAAGAAGGCAGTTCAACCAAACCTGATAACCGATTTGCGCCCGGTTGCGCAAAACCCTTCACCTGTCACAAGCTTTACGCGATTCACGAAAAAATATTCCAAACTTCTGCTAACCGTTTTGGTTATCGCGGCAGTACTATGCGCGGCTTGGCTTATATCGACTCAACACACTAACTCCAAGCAGAAGAGTTTAAACCACGTGGTCGGCAGGGTCGGGCAATTAATGCTACTGCCGACTAACGAGCAACCGACTCTCGCGACCGTGACGGATAAGACCAAGCTTACAGATAAGTTTCTGGCCTCCAAAGCTGCGAACGGCGACGAGGTATTAATCTACACCAAAAACCAAATGGTAATTATATATCGTCCCGGCATTAACAAAATCGTGGCTGTCGGTACGGTTAGCGTTGACCCGGCTCTGTCGGAAGCCAAAGACGCGACCCTTACGGTAGAGGACGGCAGTAACAACCCGCAGAAAACACAGGCTATTATTCAAAAAATCAGGGTCGCCTATCCTGAGATCAAGCTAACAGACGGGGGCAAGGCCAGCCGGCAGGACTTACCGGAGACAATCGTTATTGATAATTCCGGCAATAAGGACAATTTGATGTTTGCCTTGATAAAAGTAGTGTCGGGTAAGCAGGGCGTGCTGCCGTTGGGCGTGACTAACACTTCGACTGATTTACTGGTGATCGTAGGTAAGGACGCTAATTAACGACGGCGCCGGTGTTTCGGCTGCTTGTTGCTGATCAGTGCCAGAACTTTCTGGCGTTCACCTAACCAGAAGCTGAAGATCATTAGTACTACCACGGCGTACGTCGGCCAGGCTACCCATAGCCATTGTTTAGCCCTGGAGAATAGAGACGATGCGGTATTGCCGCATAGCGTATTAGCCGTTTGCGAGGAGTACGATCCGGTAGTTGGCGCTGACGGGGTGCACTGGCCCGATAACGCCCCAATCTGGCTGCCCCGGACTACGGCGGTTGTCTGCAGGAGGGCTTTGGCGTCGTTGTCATCAACGGCCTGGACTTTGATCGTATAGTCCCTTAGCTGGTTACCCAGAGGCTTATAAACATGGGTCGTCGCAAACGCTGACTGGTCCTTGCGTGACACCGTAGATTGGCTGCCATCACCCCACGAAACGATGATGGCGTAAGGACCGACCCCGCCGCTTAGGCTCAAGTTCAGACTAACGGTTTGACCATAAGCGTAAACCTGGTACCTGTAATCAGATTTTATTAAAAACGGCTGCTTGGCGGCGTTGACGGCATGCAGGGGCTTTACGCTAGACAAAACCCGCATATGGTAGCTCGGAAAATACAATACCGCGCCTGATGGCGTAACCGCGCTTACGCTGATCGTGTGTATGCCGGCTTCCAGCGGCTGGTCAAGCGTACAGCTCCAGGCACCGTTGTTATCAGCGTAGGTTATACAAGTAATCACGTTTGAGTGAAAAGTTACAGTAACTTTTGAATTTGGAGGCGCCACGCCGCTTATTGTCGGATATGGGCTTAAGACCGCCACATTGCCGGATTGGTACGCCTTATTATCTTGGGAAGTGACTTGTAATGTTCCCGGCGATGAGCTAGGTATGATTGGCGGCGTCGAAGGCTGGTCATAAAAAACCGTAATCTGCGCGGACTGAGGCCCCTCGTTATCCGTAATATTGAATACTCTGGTATATAGATCGTTGGCCCCAAGCGATAAATCGGTGTTTATCTGATATGAGGTGACCCCGGCACCGCAACTGGCGACACCGCTGAAATTGCCGTTTCGGTACAGCTCGACATAGGTGTTTGACGGGCAGGAACCCGCCACGACGATAGGCGTTGTCGTATAGTGCGTTTGATCAACGGGAGAAATTATAGTTGCCGGGCCAGGCGGCAACGGTGCCAGCACGCTGGCAGTAATAGTATAGGAGTCGGCGGCGCTGCGGATAGTCCAGCCAGCTATAAATACTCCGGCGCATAGCAGTATTAAGACACTGGCCGGATGTAGCAAAATTCGTTTGTGGACGGGCCGGGCCCGCTTTATTTTTTGCTTGGCAAGTGCTTTTTTGGGGTTGCGGCGTGCTGACTTTTTGAGCGCTGACTTGAATAATGTTTTCTTAACGCGCAGCGAACGCGAGCCAGTAGCAACTCGTTTATTTTTGTGTTTCATTTTTATCTTATGTCACCAGTGTAATCATATCATAATTAGGCTATTCGCGTAGTAGCATTAGTGGCCGGCCAGGGGGTTTGCTATACTGGATGGTTGATTATGGAGTCTAATTTTACAAGCGAGTTTTTTGCCGGTAATCGGCAGCGCCTCAGGGAGTTATTTACCGGTACGGCGCCTATCGTGGTATCGGCTAACGGCTTGCTGCAACGCGGTGCCGACAGCACTTACGGGTTCACGCAGGACGCCAACTTCTGGTACCTGACGGGCATCGATGAGCCGGATATCGTGCTGGTTATGGACCGTGACAGGGAATACTTGATCGTACCGGCCAGGTCGGCCAGCCGCGAGGCTTTTGACGGCGCGACGGATGAAGAGGCTTTGACTCGCCGGTCGGGTATCAGGACAATTTATGACGACAAAGCCGGCTGGGAACAATTGGCCGGTCGGTTGAAGAAAGTCAAACATGCTGCCACTCTGGCTACGCCGCCGGCGTATGTCGAGCATTACGGCATGTATACTAATCCGGCCCGGGCGGCGCTGGTGACCCGGCTCAAGGCTGCCAAAGATGGCTTGGAACTGCTTGATTTATCACCTCACCTGGTACGGCTGCGCATGGTCAAACAGCCCGTGGAACTGAATGCTATTCGTCAGGCTATCGCCATAACGATATCGTCCATCCGGGAGACTATCAAGCCGGCCAAGCTGCGCCGTTACAGCTATGAATACCAAATAGAAGCCGAATTGAGCCGCGGTTTCCGCCGCCGCGGCGCGGCCGGCCATGCTTTTGAACCGATTGTCGCCGGCGGTCCCCGGGCCTGCACCCTGCACAACGTGTCCAATTCAGGTACTTTATCATCTGATGAGTTGGTAATCATGGATGTCGGCGCCGAGGTCAGCCACTATGCCGCCGACATTACCCGGACGATTAGCCTGGGCATGCCTTCGCGGCGCCAGCAAGCTGTCCATACCGCTGTTCTGGATGTCCAACACTTTGCCTTTAGCCTGCTGAAGCCCGGCGCGTTGCTAAGGGATTATGAGAGCCAAGTCGAGCACTTCATGGGTGAAAAACTGCGCGAACTTGGACTGATCAAGACCATCACGCACGATAATATCAAGGAATTCTACCCGCACGCTACTTCGCATTTCCTCGGCCTAAACGTCCATGACGCCGGCGATTACGACCATCCGCTGGAACCCGGCATGGTCCTAACGGTCGAACCGGGTATTTACATCGAGCGCGAGGGTATCGGCATCCGTATTGAAGATGACGTTCTGATTACCCCCGGCGGCATCAAAATCCTCAGCGACAAACTGTCGCGCGACCTTTGTTAATTTGACGGTTCCGCCCGCTCCATATCCTGTATAATGGTGTGAATGCCTACAAGCCGCCCTATTTATCGTTTTCTGACCCGCTGGTTGGTCTGCAGCCTTGGCCTGTGGATCGCGGCCGGTTTCCTGAGTAACAGCATTAGCTATGACAGCCGGTTGAGGGTCATCGTTATCGCCGGGCTTATCCTAGCTGTTATTAACGTTATTCTTAAGCCTATTCTCGTGATTTTTTCATTACCGGCCATCCTGCTGACACTGGGCTTGTTTATGGTTATTATCAACGGCCTGACCGTTTTTATCGCCAGCAAGCTATATAGTCCTTTGCATATCAAGAATTTCTGGGCGGCCGTATTTGCCGGTATGGTCATCGGGCTGGTAAACTATTTAGTAACAGCTATTTTGGAGGATACGAAGGCGGGATCATGAGCATCTGGAATTATCTGACTATGGGCTCGATGGCGTTAATGACGTTCTTAATCCTGATCCAGACCCGCGGAGCCAGCTTGGGCGCCGGGCTGGGCGGTGCCGGCGAGGTCAACACTACGCGCCGCGGTACCGACAAAACAATCTTTCAGATCACTATTGTTTGCGCGCTCGTTTTCAGCCTAGCGCTGGTCCTGGGCGTGATCGTCAAGTAGGCGATAGCGGCGAGCCGATGCGATTCCGACTCATACGATTGCGTTTCAGGCGCCGGATGCGCAAAGGCCAGCAACAGGTCGAAGACCTCGGTGTCCAGGCCGAACAGCACATTGAGCGTCACCTGTTCAAGCGTTTCGAGCGTTTGGCTCCGATCAGGCGTTTCTTGGTTGGTTGGCTTGGCCTTTTGGTATTGCTGATCGCCGGTCTGGTAATTCAGAATTTATCACTCAGCGGCTACTACCAAACGCTTCGGGCCGTGCCAGGCGGAATTTATAACGAAGGCGTGCACGGACTGTTCACCAACGCCAACCCTTTGTATGCCACCAGTGATGCCGACGCTACGGTATCGCACCTGATTTTCGCGGGCCTCTTTACCTATGACCAGCAGGGTAAACTTATCGGCGACCTGGCCAGCAGTTATAGCGTCGGCCCTCACGGCACTACCTATACCGTTCACCTGAAACCGCACTTAACCTGGCAGGACGGCCAGCCGCTGACCAGCGCGGACGTGGTTTTCACTTACCAATCGATCCAGAACCCTGACGCCCAATCGCCTTTGCAAAGCAGCTGGAACGGTATAAGCGTTACGGCGCCGGATGCTAACACCGTGGTGTTCAAGCTGCCTGACTCGCTGGCTGCTTTTCCGTATAACCTGACTAACGGCATCGTGCCAAAGCATTTGCTGGACAATGTGCCGCCCTCCGATCTCAGGTCGGCTGATTTTAATACCGTCCATCCGGTCGGGGCTGGGCCTTTTGCCTGGCAGGCCGTGCAGGTAGCCGGTAATGGCGACCCCGATAAAACGACTTACGAAATCGCCCTGACGCCGTTCGCCAATTATCAGGGCGGGGCGCCCAAGCTGCAGAAATTCAACGTTGAGGTGTTCGGCAGCGAGCAACAGATGACGCAGGCTTTTGTTAGCAACCAGCTGACGGCGGTCGAGGGCCTGACCCAGGTGCCGTCACAGGTTCGAAACGACCGGTCGGTAGTGCAGCACAACTTGTTGCTGAGGGCCGCCAACATGGTTTTCTTCAAGACCTCTACCGGAATTCTGGCCGATGCCCAGGTGCGGCAGGCGCTGGTCAAGTCAGCCGACGTACCGCGTATTATCGCCGGGCTGGGCTATCCCACTCACGCTGTCCGTGAACCGTTGCTGACCGGCCAGCTAGGTTATGACCCGGCGTATGCCCAGGCCGGTTTCGACCTAAACACGGCCCGTAAAGCCCTTGATGCCGACGGCTGGCAAATGAGCAAAAACGGTTTCCGTACCAAAGCTAACCAGGAGCTAACTTTCACTTTAACCGCCTCAGATACGCCCGAATACCGTGCCGTCACAAGTCAACTCCAGCAACAGTGGCGGGCGCTGGGCGCCGACGTCCGCATCCAACTGCAGACCCCGGCCGATTTCCAGAGCACCCTGGCTTATCACACCTATGACGCCGTGCTTTATGGTATTTCTATCGGGTCCGACCCGGACGTTTTTGTCTACTGGGACAGTTCGCAGGCCGACATCCGTTCGGCTAATCGTCTCAACCTCTCGGAGTGGAAAAACCCGACTGCCGACGCCGCGCTGGAAGGCGGCCGGACCCGGCTCAACCCCGCGCTGCGCGTCATCAAGTACAAACCTTTAGTCCAGGTCTGGCAACAGGATGCCCCGGCGCTCGGCCTCTACCAACCGCGCCTGCTGTACCTGACCCACGGCACGGTAAACGGCCTCAGCGACGGCAGCCTCAACACCGCCACCGACCGCTTAGACAACGTCCAGAATTGGGAAATCCGCCAGGCCAAAGTCACCAACTAACACTTGAGTTTTTGCCCCAAAACAGATACCATATGATGGTCAAAAGACCGTGCGGATGTGGCGGAATTGGTAGACGCGCTAGCTTCAGGAG
>DASRLG010000070.1:0-4720 GCA_035648575.1 Candidatus Dormiibacterota bacterium | reverse complement strand
GGCGATGGAATTGCACAACCAAGGGATTTTGAAGAAGTACGGCATCAAACTTATCGGTGCCAGCCCCGAAGCCATCGCCACCGCCGAAGACCGGCAGCAATTCAAGGATGCCATGAACGAAATCGGGTTGACTACGGCCGTTTCCGGCACTGCCCACGACCTCAGTAACGCCCGCAAAATCATGAAGAAAATCGGCCTGCCGGTCATCATCCGGCCGGCCTATATTCTCGGCGGCAAAGGCACCGGCATCGCCGAGACCGAAGAAGAGTTCGACCGCTTGGCGGCTGACGGCATCGACGCCAGCCCAATCGACGAAATACTGGTCGAAAAAAGCATCAAAGGCTGGAAGGAATTCGAGCTGGAGGTCATGCGCGACCATAAGGACAACTGCGTTATCATCTGTTCGATCGAAAACATAGACGCTATGGGCGTGCATACCGGCGACTCGATCACCGTCGCCCCTGCCCAGACACTAACCGATGTCGAATACCAGAAAATGCGCGACTCGTCGTTCGCCTGCCTGCGGCGGGTCGGCGTCGAAACCGGCGGCAGCAACGTCCAATTCGCCGTCAACCCCAAGACCGGCGAACAGATTATTATCGAAATGAACCCCCGCGTCAGCCGCAGCTCGGCCCTGGCCAGCAAAGCCACCGGCTTCCCGATCGCCAAAATCGCCGCCCTGCTGGCCGTCGGCTACTCCCTCGATGAAATTCCCAACGACATCACTAAGAAAACACCAGCCAGTTTCGAACCGGTTATCGACTATGTCGTGACCAAGATTCCGCGCTGGACATTCGAGAAGTTTCCCGGCACGCCGGGCATCCTGGGAGCCCAAATGCAGTCCATCGGCGAAGTCATGGCCATCGGCCGAACCTTCCCGGAAAGCCTGCAAAAAGCCGTCAGGAGCCTGGAGCTGGGCCGAGCCGGCCTGAACGCCGACGCCAAAGAAACAGCCGTCGAGAAAGTTTCGACCGCTAAACTGCTAAAAGCCATTACCCTGCCGACACCAGACAGGTTATTCCAGGTCGAATCGCTGTTAAGACGCGGCCAGCAACCGGAAAAACTGGCTAAATTATCCGGTTACGACCCCTGGTTTTTACACCAAATCAACCGTATCTCGGCCGCCCGGTCCCACTTCTCCACCCTGGACCTAAAAACGCTGGAATCACGCGAACTCAGAAATATGAAACAGCTCGGTTTTTCCGACGTCCAACTCGCGTATCTGGCCAAAACCACGCCGGAAACAGTAGCGGCCCAACGACGTAAGCTAAAAATCGAGCCTGTATATAAGACCGTCGACACCTGCGCCGCCGAATTCGAGGCCAATACGCCGTATTGTTACTCGGCCTGGGAAGATGAAACTGAAGTTTCCCGAAGCGACCGCAAAAAAGTCATGATCCTGGGCAGCGGCCCGAACCGGATCGGCCAAGGTATCGAGTTCGACTACACCTGCGTGCACGCCAGCTTCGCCCTCAAGGAAGCCGGCGTCGAAAGCATCATGTACAACTGCAACCCGGAAACCGTCAGCACCGACTATGACACCAGCGACAAGTTATACTTCGAGCCGATTACGTTGGAAGATGTCATGAATGTCGTAGCCGTCGAAAAGCCGGACGGAATTATTGTCAGCCTGGGCGGCCAAACTCCTCTCAAACTGGCAAACGACCTGCCGCCGGAGCTGGTGCTCGGTACCAGTCCCGCCAGCATCGACCGGGCAGAAGATCGTGACGAATGGAGCCAGCTCTGCGAGAAATTATCGATCCCCCAGCCGCCCGGCGGCACGGCAACCACGCTCGACAAAGCCCTCCAAATAGCCGGCCGGGTCGGTTATCCGGTACTCCTCCGCCCCAGTTACGTGCTGGGCGGCCGGGCCATGCGAATCGTGCATAACGAACAAGGTCTCAAGACCGCTTTCCAGGAGCTGGCAGACGGCGGCGCGCTGGCCAAAGAAGGCGGCCTCAGCACCGAACGCCCTGTCCTACTCGACCACTTCCTGGAAGACGCCACCGAAGTCGACCTTGACGCGATGCGTGATCATACTGGCAAAGTCGTGATCGCCGGTATTATGGAGCACGTCGAACGGGCCGGCGTCCACAGTGGTGACAGCGCCTGCGCCCTGCCCGCCCAAAACCTGGCACCAGACATCATAACCACCCTCATAAAATACGCTTCGGCCATCGCCCAAGAGCTAGAAGTCGTCGGTTTGATAAACATGCAATTCGTCATAAAAGATAATGAAGTGTTTGTCATTGAAGCCAACCCACGGGCCAGCCGCACCGTACCGTTCGTGGCCAAAGCCATCGGCGTACCGATTGCCAAAATAGCCACCCGCATCATGCTTGGCGAATCATTGACGGCCTTATCCAAAACCTACGCCTTCAAGACAGACAAGCAAGGCCTGATAAAGCCGGCTGACCACTTAAAAAACCTGGTCGCCGTCAAAGAGTCGGTCTTCGCCTTCAGCCGTTTCAGCAATGTCGATATCGTCCTCGGTCCGGAAATGAAAAGCACCGGCGAAGTCATGGGCCTAGGCGACAATTTTGCCGAAGCGTTCGCCAAAGCCGAAACCGCCAGTGGCCTGACGATCCCGGATAGCGGTACCATCGTCATAAGCGTGGCTGATTTCGCCAAACAGGCCATCTTGCCCATAGCCAAGGACTTGTCGTCACTGGGATTCGAGCTGGTAGCCACGAACGGCACGGCCGCCTTTCTAAAAGATAACGGTGTAACCGCCAGCCGAACAATCGCCAAAGTCAGCCAGAATACCAAGGAAAATATCGTCCAGTTCATCAGGAATAACCCCGTAGGTTTGATAATTAATATCCCTAACGGCACTACGGACGCCCGCTCGGACGGCTACGAAACCCGGAAGGCTGCCCTCGAAAGCCACGTTTCCATTGTGACCACCCTGCCTGCCAGCCAGTCGATCGTGCAGGCCATGCGCGAATTCAGGCGCAAGCGGCAAACCGTCCGGCGCTTACAGCCTAATTAGACCTCTAGAACATGCAGCAGCAAAGCCTTTTCGGCGTGCAAACGGTTTTCGGCTTCGGCGAAGACAACTGATTGGGGGCCATCAATAACTTCGGCGGTGACTTCTTTGCCACGGTAAGCCGGCAGGCAATGCATGAAGATGGCTTTCTTATCGGCCAGACCCATGAGATTCTGGTCGACCTGGAACGGTGACAAATCATTCAGCCGTTTGGCCCGGTCGGCCTCTTTGCCCATGCTGACCCAAGTGTCAGCGATCACTACATGGGCGCCTTTGACGGCCGATTCGGGATCATTGAACTGGGACAACCCGTCGACCTTGCGGCCGATCGCCGGCGAAAGTTCGTAACCTTTCGGCGCGCCGATACTGATTTCCATGCCGAGCAGCCCGGTCGCCAGTACCAGCGAGTTGGTAATGTTGTTGTCGGCATCCCCCAGATAGGCTATTTTTATGCCTTCAAACGTCCCGAATTGCTCGTATATAGTCTGCAAGTCGGCCAGTATCTGGCAGGGGTGTTCCTGGTCGGTCATAGCGTTTATCACCGGCACGCTGGAGTACTTAGCCAGTTCCTGGACCGCTTCGTGGCTGGACACGCGGGCTATTATCACGTCAGCCATGCTGCTGATGACGATAGCGCTGTCATGAACGGTTTCGCGAACGCCAAGTTTGATGTCATCGGGCGCCAGGTAAACGGCATGGCCGCCAAGCTGGGTCATGCCTACCTCGAAAGACAGCCTGGTCCGCAAGCTGGACTTGTCAAAAATCATCGCCATACTCTTATCACGCAAAGGCGGTTCCGGCTGGCCGGTCTTCTGCTTCAAACCGGCTTTAAGCTTGATTGCCGATTTAACAATTCCGCTTATTTCGTCAGCGGAAAGGTCGGTTATCGAAATAACGTGTCTCATCTAGTCATAGAATAACAGATATATGACGACTCGTTAATCCAGTTTGTGAAGTTCCAGTTTAACCTGGTTATAGGCGTCGCGGAACGGCACGCCCTGCTCCACCAACTTATTGATGGCTGTCACGCTCAGCATCTCAGGGGTAATCGCGTCTTTCAGACGTTTTTCGTCAATCCGCAGCGATGAGACCGCCAAAGCCAGGACTTCCAGGGTGGACTTAGCTATATCAAAAGCGTGCAAGGTGGTGCCTTTAGTCAGTTGAAGATCCCGCTGGTAACCGCTGCCCATGCCGACCGATATAGCCTGCAGCTGCCCGGTGTAAGAAGTAAAGGAATGGGCATTGCCTCTCATGACCTCGAATAGATCATAGTTATGCTTATGCGGCATGATCGACGATCCGGTGGTAAACGAATCCGGCAGGCTGAAGAAACCGAACTCTTCCGTCGTGAACATCAGCATATCCTGGGCAAACTTGCCGGCCAGCACCATCAAAGGCGTTAGGGCCTGCACTGCCAGCAGCTCGAACAGGCTCCTGGACAGGCCGCAGTACATGGTGTTTTTTTGCGTCCGGGCAAAGCCGAGGGTTTTGGTCGTATGGTCCCGGTCAATTCCCACCGACACGCCAAAGCCAGCCGCCGAGCCTAAGGGGTTCTGGTCAATCACCTCCAGTGTCGCTGCCAGGATTTTCCGGGAGTCAGTGAAACCGTCGGCGAACGAGCTAAGCCAGATAGCTACGGTCGTCGGCATAGCTTTTTGCATGTGCGTGTAGCCGGGCATCGGCGTTGAGCCGGCGTTGGTGGCCGCGGCGGCGAAGGCATCAGCCAGCTTG
>DASRLG010000069.1:0-10438 GCA_035648575.1 Candidatus Dormiibacterota bacterium | reverse complement strand
CGCCATGGTCATGCCACTTTTTGCCGATGTCTTCGAGATTGTCTCCGGAGGCATTATCCAAAATGTTGATTTCGGTCTTGAGATGAGAGCCAGCCAGGTCTTTGAAGATCGACTCGATGAGAGGATTCAAGAAACTCTTGGTCTTGTAGTTAACGATCTGAATCGCTAAATCGGCTGATTTCATACAGGTATTATAGCTGGTGGATGACTAAAATAGTGCCTTTGGTAACTGTTATCGTAGTGGACTGGCGGGTCAGGACGTTGCTGATGCCGGTGTTGCCTTTGAGGGATAGCTGGTACTTGTTTAGGTCGTATTTGAGGCCGCCGGTGCTGCTGACCTTTGGGTTGCCAAGTATGGGGATGAATGAGATGGTGTCGCCTTTGTGGCCGCTGATTTCTGCTTGAGCACGAACTATGTAGGCTTCCTGGTGGCCTTCAATGATTTTGATTTTTGAATCGGCAAATTTGTCGAGCAAGAAAATATTGCCTAACAAATGGTCCAGGCGATCGCCCAGAGCGCCAGCCAGAATAACTTCTTGGTAGCCGTTTTCAATAGCGTAGCGGATAGCAAATTCGGAGTCGGTGAAATCTTTGTCGGTCGGACAAGTTATGTACTTGGGCTGGTGGTCTGAGCTGATTTCTTCAGGCCGAAACGAGTCGAGATCGCCGATCACGACATCCGGTTGCAAACCGAGTTCCAGGATGTGCCTGGTGCCGCCGTCGCAGCCAATCAACAAAGTGCTCTTATTGATATATTGCTTGACCAGTGTCAGGTCGGACAGATTGCCGTTAAGGAAGATAACTGCCCGTTTCATGTTTGCCGCCATGGCATCGACCATTTTTCAATTAATATCACGGCGCAGAGCATTAGCAGGCTGAGACTGACGATTACCAAGATGGCGGCGAAGACCACGTCGATAGCATCGCTGTGAGCGGCGGTTTCCATGTAGATGCCAAGGCCTTTGTAGGCACCGACATATTCGCCGACTATCGCGCCGGTGATAGCGTAAGTGGTGCTGATCTTGAGACCGCTGAAGAAGGTCGGCAGGGCTGATGGCAGCTGGACGTATCGTAAGGTTTGCCAACGTGAGGCTTTAAGGCTTTTCATCAGATCGATTAACTGGTTATCGGTTGATTCCAGGCCGGTTTCGACAGCGATACAGATCGGATAGAAACAGTACAGTACGACGATGATCACCTTCGGCAACAGATCAAAGCCAAACCAGATCAGCAACAGCGGTGCCAGCGCGATCAGGGGGACGGTTTGCGAAACGACTAACAGGGGATAAAGAGCTTTGCGGAGCCTAGATGATAAGAAGATGATGACGCCGCAAGCGGCTCCCAAACAGATGGCGATCAGTAGGCCAATGACTGTTTCGGCCATGGTTTGCAGAGTGTGGCCCCAGATGACAGAGCGGCTGTTGATTAAGGTTTTCCAGATGTCGACAGGGGCAGGCAGGGTAGAGTTCGCGATCAGGCCACTGCGGGCATAGACCTGCCAGATGATTAACAGGCTAATTATCAGAAGCGCTGCCGGAGCGAATTCACGTAGTTTCTTCATGGCTTGTTAACCAGTAAGTTATAAAGTTGAGTTTCCAGTTTGGCTTGATCGGCTGGCTTTGACGGCACCTTGAACTTTTGCTTAATAGTGCCGGGCCGCGGGCTGAGGACGTAAATAGTATCGGCCAGGAAGACGGCTTCGCGGATATCGTGGGTAACGCAAATGATGCCGCAGCCGGTGCGGCGCTTAAGCTCAAGTAGCCAGCGCTGCATCTCTAGCCGGGTAATGGCGTCAAGCGCGGCGAACGGCTCGTCGAGCAGCATCATTGGGCGGTTGGTGAGAACGGTGCGCAACAGGCTAAGCTTTTGCTGCATGCCGCCGGAAAGCTGGTGGGGATAGAGGGATTCGAACTCCAGCAGATCAAAGTCTTTTAATAGCTTGGTAATTTTGGTCTGACTTTTGGCCGGTGCTAGGCCGCTAATATCACCGGGCAGCTGCAAATTCTGGCGCACGGTGCGCCAGGGCAGTAGGCTGAGCTGTTGGGGCAAATAGGCCGTTTGGCCAAGTCCGATCACCTTGCCTGACGATGGTTGCTCGATGCCAGCCAACAGTTTAAGCAGCGTGCTTTTGCCGCTGCCGTTGGGTCCGATGATGACGGTTACTTCCTGTTTATTAAACGTTAAATTGATTGATGATAATGCCTCAACTCGATGATAAGTCTTGGCCATGTCTCGAACTTCTAGAATGGCCATCGGCTACTCCAAGAACTGATTGGTATAGAGTGAATCAAAATTAAGCTTGTTGACCGGCTTGCCGGAAGCCTCAATGACGGCCTGGTGATCGAGCATGAACTGCGGGTAGTTGTGCCAGGAGGCTCCGGTCTGCACCCCCCAAGGCTTGCCGGTGTCCTGGTAGTGGGCGCTGAGATACGCTTGGCTTTGTTGGACCAGTCCGGGATCCGGGAAAGTACCCGCCGGTACGCTGTCAATGAGTATCTGGGCCGATTGCCCCGGGTGGGTTCGGGCATATTCATAACCTCGGGCGGTGGCTTGTATGAATGCCCGGATGGCGGCCTGTTTGTTCTTAATGGTTTGGGATGAAGTGATGAAATCGGGCGTGGAATAATCCGGTACGCCATATTTCGTAATCGGGAAAGTGGTCAGCTGCAAGCCTTCACGCTGGGCCTGTATGACTTCCCAGCCGGAAAAAACCCAGACGAAATCGACCCGTTTACTTTTGAGAGCCTCTACCGGGTCGACATCAAGCGTGACGTTTTTGAAATCGCCGTTACCGCCGGCTTGTTTGATCATCGAACTGATTTCAGGCGTTTCGTAGACCGCTCCGAAACCGCCATAAGTTTTAGCGTCCAGCTGTTTAGGCGAGGTGATGCCGGAGTCCTGCCTGACCGCCAGCACCGAAGTATTATGAGCCACGATCGCGCCGATAGAAACCACCGGCGAACCGGCCCCGGCATCGGCCACGATCCCTTCGGTGGAGCTGATGCCCACGTCGGCCTTGCCGGACGAGACCAGCTGGTCGGGGGTGACGCTGGAGGAATAGGGTAGGAGTTTGAGATTGATGCCGGCGTCTTTGTACCAGCCCATTTTGTCAGCGACATAGATGCCGGTGTGGTTAGTATTGGGAGTCCAGTCCAGGGCGAGTGATACGGTGCTTAGGCTTGGGGCTGCCGGGTCGCGGTTGATTTGCCACCAAACGCCATAGGCGACCACTACCCCAATAACCAGAACCAGTCCTAATAAATATTTTTTCATGTTGTCCCTTCGCCGGCATTACCCGTACAGGTTCAAAGGGTCTTCCGAAAGCATGGTCGGAACTCTCAGCCCGGCCTCCCGAGCTCCCCTATTACGTAAATATTGTACTATCCATTATATGGAAGGCAAAATTAGTTAAGCGTAAGCTGGTTGCGATATAATGGTTGCGAGAGGAGTTGCTCCCTTGCCTTGATAGAGAAAATGGGATATAATAATGTGAATCAAAACGCTTCGGCGTGAGTTGATAGTTGCAAAGGAAATCATGCCCAATCAAGATATCGCGAAAATCCAGAAATATGTCAGAGCGGCGAACTATTTGTCCGTAACTCAGATCTACCTCCAAGACAACTGCCTGCTGGAACGTCCGCTGCAGGCCTCTGATATCAAACCTAAACTCTTCGGCCACTGGGGCACCTGTCCCGGGATTAACTTCGTCTACGCCCACGCCAACTACATGGTCAAAAAGCATGGCCAGTCAGCCGTCTTCGTACTCGGCCCGGGCCACGGCATGCCGGCCCTGCAGGCCAACTTATTTATGGAAGGGACATTGGAAAAATATTATGACCAAGCTACTCGCGACGAGGATGGCATCCATTACGTTTCCAAAATGTTTAGCTGGCCATACGGCTTCTCCAGCCACTGCAGTCCCGAAACTCCTGGTTTGATTCTGGAAGGCGGCGAGCTGGGCTACTCACTGGCTTCGGCTTACGGCGCGGTACTCGACAATCCAGAACTGTTGGCAATCTGCTTGATCGGTGACGGTGAGGCTGAAACCGGCGCGATTGCCGCCGCTTGGCACACCAACAAGCTGGTAGATCCGGCCGCCAACGGCGCGGTACTGCCGATCATGCACCTAAACGGCTCCAAGATTTCCGGCCCGACCATCTTCGGCCGCATGACTGATAAGGAGCTGACCGACCTCTTCAACGGCTATGGCTATGAACCGTTTATCGTACAAGGCGATGACATCGACCAGAAAATGCTCGACACGCTCGAAACCTGTTACCAGCGCATCGCGGCTATCCAGAAACAGGCTCGCGAGGGCGACAACACTTTCACGCCGCGTTTCCCGATGATCATTTTCAAGAGTCTCAAAGGCTGGACCACCATCAAGGAAATCCATGGTGAGCCCGTTGAGGGCAATATCCGTTCCCACCAGGTGGTAATGCCAACTGTCCGCAGCGACGAGGAAGAATTGCGGGCGCTCGAAGGCTGGTTGCGGTCATATAATTTCGAGGAATTGTTCGACAAAGAACACGGTTTCGACCAGGACATCTTGGACATTGTACCGTCGGAAGACCTGTTAATGGGTAATAACCCGCACATGTTCGGCCATAACTATCAGCCGCTCAAGCTGCCTGATGTTAAGCACCTGGAAAAGAACCGGACAATTCCCGGAATGATCCAGTCCAATGCCATGCGTATGGCCGGCCAATACCTTAAGGAATTATTTGCCCTTAATGCGGACTCCAAAAACCTGCGCTTGATGTCACCGGACGAGACTTACTCTAACCGTCTTGACGCCGTATTCGAAGAAACTTCGCGCGGTTTTGTTTGGCCCCACGATCCGAATGACAAAGATATGACGAGAGACGGCCGGGTCATGGAAATGCTGTCCGAGCACACCATGCACGGCTTGGCTCAAGGCTATGTCTTGACCGGCCGGCACGCCGTGTTCACGACCTACGAGGCGTTTGCCCAGATTTTTTCCAGCATGGCGCATATGTACCAGAAGTTTTTGAAATACGTGCGGCTGATGCCTTGGCGGCAGGATATTCCGTCCATTAATTATCTGTTAACTTCGACCGCTTGGCGGCAGGAGCATAACGGCTACAGCCACCAGAATCCCAGTTTCGTATCCGGCATGCTTGAGAAGCACAACGACTTTATCAAGGCTTACTACCCGGTCGACGATAACAGCATGCTGGCCATCATGGAAGAGACAATGTCGTCTAAGAACCAGATGAACATTATTACGGCTGGCAAGACGCCAGAACCGCGTTGGCTGACTTATGATCAGGCCAAAGACGCGCTCAAGGACGGTCTCAGCGTCTGGGATTTCGCCAGCGACAAGAACCCGCACATCGTCGTTACCGGCATTGGCGATTATGTCAGCAAAGAGGCGCTGGCGGCGATTGAAATCGTCAAACGCGACGCGCCCGAAATCCGCATTCGCTTCGTGAATATGCTCCGTTTGCAGGCGGCCTGTTCCTGCAAGGATACTTTCCACCCGCAAATTCCTGACGCCGAGAAATATTTCACGGTTGAAAAGCCGGTTATCGTCACTTTCCACGGCTACCCGGAAGCGATGAAGAACATTTTGTTTAGCGTCAAAAACCCCGGCCGTTTCTCAGTTCATGGTTACGAGGAAGAGGGCGGCACGACAACGGCCTTCGACATGCAGGTCCGCAACCGGACAGACCGCTACCATCTGGCGATGGAAATAGTCCAGACCGTTGCCAAAGACGCTGTAATCGACGAGTCCAAAGAAAAGCAATTGGTAGGGCAGTACGAAAAAGCCCTGGCTGACCATTACGACTACATAACCCGTGTCGGCGCCGACCCGGCTGAAATCGAAAACTGGCAATGGTCCGGCACCTCGCCGATGACCATGGACACGGCCGACCAGCAGAAGTTTGATGTCCTCAAAGACGCCCGCACTATCGCTTTCGTCGGCCTGTCCGACAAGCCGGAGCGGCACAGCTACCGCGTAGCTGACTACTTCAAGAAGAAGGGCTACCGTATCATCCCGATCAACCCGATGATAGACGAAAGTCTGGGCGAAAAGGCCTACGACAGCTTGCTGGATATCCCTGACTCGGTCCACATTGATATCGTCGATATTTTCCGGAATCCTGATGAGGTCCTGCCCCACATGCAGGAAGTCGTCGAACGCGGCGGCATCAAAACCGTCTGGCTGGCCGAAGGCGCCAACAGCCATGAGGCCGAGGACTTTGCTGAGGACTATGGCCTGCATATGATCAGTAACCTCTGTATTATGGACGTAGATATCGCTAACGAAGCAAAGGAAAAAGCCGCATCATGAGTAAACAACCGACAGTTATTACCAAAGACCTGGCCAAAGCAACCGTAAAGCCCAACCTCACGGATTATGATCAAACCTACAAAGATTTTTCGTGGGATGACGCCGCTAAGGAGCTGGTTGATTATTTCCCGGACGGTACGCTGAACATCGCTTATAACTGTGTCGACAGGCACGCCGCCGGCAAGCGCAAAGACAAAGCCGCGTTGCTCTTCGAAGGGGCCGCCGGCGAAAAAGAAAGTTACAGTTTCGCCGATCTAAAAGAGCTGACCGATAAGTTCGCCAATGTCCTGGCCGATAACCAGATTGCCAAGGGCGAGCGAGTATTTATCTTCCTGCCGCCGGTGCCGGAGCGCTACGTGGCCTTCCTCGGCATTCTCAAGCTGGGAGCTATCGCCGGCACGATGTTCGCGGCGTTCCAGGAAATGGCGTTGCTGGACCGCCTGGCTGACAGCGAAGCCAAGGTCGTTATTACCAATGCCGACCTATATCCGCGCATCAAGAGTATCCAAAAAGACCTGCCGCACCTCGAGAAGATTATTATCGTGGAGCGCGGTGCCGCTGAATTGCCGAAGGCTGACGATATAGTTTACTACGGCCAGGCAATGGCCGAGGCCTCGAGCAAGTTTGAGACTGCCCATCTGCAACCGGATGATTATTCGTATATGCTCTACACCTCCGGCACGACCGGTAAGCCGAAAGGTGTCGTGCACGCCCACGGCGACATCCTGCAGGCGATAACCAGCACTAAGTACGCGCTCGATATCCAGGAAGATGATATTTACTGGTGTACGGCCGACCTTGGCTGGGTAACAGGGGTAGTGTATGGCGTATTGGGTATCTGGGGCCTGGGCGGTACCTCGGTGGTCTATGAAGGCCGCTACAGCCCCGAAAACTGGTACAACATATTGCAGGACTACAAAGTTACCGTCTGGTACTCGGCACCGACGGCTATTCGCATGCTGATGGGCGCCGACGTCCAACCTAAGGAGTTCGACCTAAGTTCACTGCGCCATCTCTGCAGCGTCGGTGAGCCATTGAACCCGGAGGCTATCTGGTGGGGCCTGGAGGCCTATGGCCTGCCGTTCCACGATACCTGGTGGCAGACCGAACTTGGCGCTATTAGCATTACCAACTACCCGGCACTAGATATCCGGCCCGGTTCGATGGGTAAACCGCTGCCCGGTATCGAGGCAGCCATTGTCGATGAGCACGGCCAGGTGCTGCCAATCGGCACGGAAGGCAACTTAGCCCTCAAGGCCTCAACCGTGTCATCGCTGATGAAGACCATCTGGAATAACCAGTCCAAGTTCGATTCCTACTTCAAAGGCGAATGGTATATTTCTGGTGACGCGGCTACTGAGGACAAGGACGGCTATTTCTGGTTTGTCGGCCGCTCCGACGACGTGATTAACACCGCTGGGGAGCGGGTCGGTCCATTTGAAGTCGAGAGCGCGCTGGTCAGTTATCCCGATGTCATCGAAGCCGGCGTGATCGGCAAACCGGACGAGGTCCGGGGTCAGATCATCAAGGCTTTTGTAGTAGTCAAGCCCGGTGTCAAACAAGACGACGAACTCAAGCAAAAACTACAGCAGCACGTCAAGAAACATCTGGCTGGCCACGCCTACCCGCGCGAAATCGCCTTCAAAGACAAGCTGCCCAAAACCCGCTCCGGCAAGATCATGCGCCGCATCCTCAAGGCCGAAGAGCTGGGCTTGCCGATTGGTGATACTTCGACTCTCGAAAACTACTAGATTCGTCAAAACAATTTAGATTTCAGCCAAGAAACCATTGAGCGATTTGATACTATCAAGTTGTTCGTCAGTAGGAACGCCTTGCAAATTAGGCCACTGCACAACCGGGCTGTAAGTTTCCAGGATCTCGGCATAAGGCGTCTGCTCAGGGCCGACCAGTATAGATACAATTACTATGGTAGCCGGGCCGTCTTCGCCAAACAGATATTCGAAGTTTGCCGACAGGTCATATTTATAAGCGGCTTGCTGTTGGCGCACGAAGGTAATGCCAGCCGAGCGGAAAGCCGTACCCATCGACGTGCCTGCCAAAACCGCCTGGTGGACATTTGGAAACTTGGAAATCCCTGCCGGTATAAACTGTGCCCGCGATATTTCCAAAACCTGGCCGTTGCTTTTGGCGCTGGTGGTTATAATGCGCGCCGCGCCGTCTTGGTACAGAATGTTAAGCTCGGTCGGTCCGAACTGTTTTTCCAGGATTTCGCTCGATAATAAGTCGTCCATCGGTTCACATATATTAACCCAGCCGTCGGTTAAATAGTAGGTGGCAGGTATAATAAACTTAATGAAAGATATGGAACCGGTTCACCTTGCGGGCACAGTTACTCGTTTCAAAGGCAACGGGCGCAAACTTGGCTATCCGACGGCTAACTTGACGATCGAGACGGATCTGACCGACGGTATATATTTCGGTTTCGCTGATTTGGCTGAGTGGTCACGGCAACCGGCGGTTATTTTTATCGGCACGCCGACCACCATGGGCGACAAGGAGCGCCGGGTCGAGGTTCATTTATTTGATATTCCGGACGAGGATTATTATGACCAATCACTTAGTGTCAGTCTTCACTATTACCATCGCCCGAACCAGACGTTCGCGGACGCGGACCAACTCATGGAAGCCATGCAAGCCGACGAAACGGCCGCCCATCAGTGGTTTGCTAGCGCTGCCTGACCTTGGTCATCAACCGCAAGTTGGATAGGTACTGCTGGGGGTTAACGTTCTGGTGCGTGTTCAGGTAATGCATGTGTTTCTCTACGAAAGTCATGTGATTGCCGGGGTATAAAACGTCGTTGGCGTTGTAGCTGGATTCGGTCGTGTAGCCGCTGTCATCGGCCATCAGGCGGAGTTCGCGTTTGACCTCACTGCCTTCTTCCGAGTCGAAGAAGTTGATTCGTTTCTTGAAGCTGGACATAGGGTTAAGCCTTGGCTTTGATTTGCTTAGGTTTTTTAACTTCTTTGCGTCCCTTATCTTTGGACATATTAGGCTTTCCCGGTTACTTCTTCACATAAGTAAAAGTCCGTATGTACCTATTATAGTCTTCTTGGGTGCCATATCCTAATATGCGGTCGAGAATAAGTGTTGTATTTCGGATAAATAAAGCTTATGCTTAAGCCAAACTTAGAGATAAACATCACAACAACATGCCTGCAGTTATAGAACTGAAAAACGTAACCAAAACCTACAAGCTGGGCGATGAAACGCTCAACGCGCTGGACTCGGTTGATTTCAGCGTCCAGTCCGGTGAATTCGTGGCCATAACCGGCCCGTCGGGTTCCGGCAAATCGACGCTGGCCAACATTATCGGCGGCCTGGACAGGCCCAGCAGCGGTTCGGTCTCAGTCGATGGCAACGAACTGTCAAAGATCCACGACAACAAATTGTCAGCTTATCGTAACCGTCATATTGGTTTCGTCTTCCAGTCGTTTAACCTGCAGGGTAATAATACGGCCCTGGAGAACGTCATGTTGCCGCTGGTTTTCGCCAAGATGAAAAACAAAGAGCGTAAAGCCAGGGCGGCCGATTGCCTGAAAGCCGTCGGTCTCGGCGACCGCATCAAACATAAGCCTACCCAACTGTCCGGCGGGCAGCGCCAACGCGTGGCCATTGCCCGCGCTCTAGCCGCCGACCCCACTATTATTATTGCCGACGAACCGACTGGCAACCTGGACAGCGCCCGCGGCGAAGAAATCATGAAGCTTCTCAGGGACCTCAACAAACGGGGCATCACCCTGATAATTATTACGCATGACATGAGCATCGCCCGGCAAGCCCACCGGATTATCGAAATCCACGATGGCAATATAACCGAGAAGCGGGGTTAGGCCATGAAACTCAGCGATTACCTCAGGCTGGCTTTCCGCAATATCCGCCGGCAGAAGCTGCGCAGCGCCTTGACGATTTTCGCGGTTGTCATCGGCGCCATGTCCGTCACTATCATGCTGGCCCTGGTGACTGGCGCCAAGAGTTTCTTCTTGAGCCAGGTCGAAGCTAACGGCACCCTGCAACAGGTGGCCGTTTCGCCCAAGACTGATATTACTAATTTCCAGGACGCCGGCCATGGCGGCGGCAACAACTGCGACAGCTGCACC
>DASRLG010000068.1:0-8122 GCA_035648575.1 Candidatus Dormiibacterota bacterium | reverse complement strand
CCATATAAATTGCCAAAACGGCGACCCCAAGGATCACCACCACCAAAGTCGACAGCTGCAAAACGTTACGATAAACCGCCGCCTGCGACATCGGGTTGCGGCCGACCGAAATAATACTGCTGTGGATCATGGCGTAAATAATGCTGACGACAACAACCAGCGTCACGATGAAAATACCGATGCTGATAAGGATCGGCAGGGAATTAACCGTCTTGCCGGCCAGGGCGTCGGCTATGCTCTGTATGGCTTGCGGAATTATAGTTTTAACCGGCTGTTTGTAGTAGTAGGAGACATTTACCAGGACCGGGACTTGGCCCAGCAACACGTTATGCTTCTGGTGGTTTTTGTCGACATAGGATTGTTGGCTGCTGGTGCTGTTGGGGAAGACATCCTGGGCTGTACCTATTACTTCGGCGTTGTTGGTGGTTTTCATGCCTACGCCGCCGATTGGCGAGGCCGTGATCGGGTCGCCGACCTGGATATTGCCATTCATATTTGATACCAGTACCTGCTCGATCCCGTTGGTGGCCACCTGTACCTGGTTGTTTTGGCCGGACGAAAGTGACACCTGGGAATTATCGCTGCCGATTATGACGCCCAGGAGATTGCTGCCGTTACTGGTTGTCGAAGGGCTGACATAATCGGAAGAGTTCTTCTGCAGGCTGACGATAGAGCCGGTCGGCGGGTTGCCACTGACCAGAAACCCCTGGGAGATCAAAGTGTCGGCACCGGCGGCGGCCGGAAAGATAAGCACGCCGCATAGCGCCGCCGCGCCCAGCCAGAATTTCGCGCGCCTCAGGTTGAAATACCTGGCCGCGCTTCCGCCATAACCATTTTTAATTAACTTTTTCGTTTTCATCCCCATCCATCTTGTTAACCTAGTGTTTATTATAGCAAATAATTCCTGAGGTAAATCCCTGTCCGCACGCTTGTCCGAGCAGCCTGATTTTTGCTGGCCGCGTGTTGACTAAAACCCCTTATTACTCTTATGCTAAACAGGCACCATTAAATAACCGGGCAGGTGTTAGAAATGCTAAAACCGCTGAACAACCAACACGGCTATACCTTACTTGAACTTTTCGTAGTAATTATGATTGCCTGTATCTTGATTACGCTGATAGTCATCAACCTGACCTCTAGATAACAAACACCCCTGTTCGAGGTCCGGCAACAGGCCTGGCTATTTCAGCTTGGCCGTGCAGAAAGCGCAGCGTGTAGCGGCCTTGGGGATCTGGCTCAGACATTCCGGGCACTTTTTCTCGGTCGGTTCGTCGGCGTTTTTGCTCCGGCTGGATAGGTTAACTAATTTGTTCAGCGGCTGCACCACGAAGAAAAAGACCACGGACGCTAACAACACGAACGAAATAATGGCGTTCAAGAAGTCGCCATACATGAACCGGCTGTGATTAAGCGTGAAGTACAGGTTAGAGAAATCCGGCTTGCCGCCAATAGCCCCGATCAAAGGCGTGACCAGGTCTTTGACCATCGCGGTCACTATGGCGCCAAACGATGCGCCAATTACAACAGCTATCGCCAAATCGACAGCGTTACCCCTTAATATAAACTTCTTGAAATCACCTAACATGACTGCCTCCTTACATCCACTGGTTCAATGATCATATAGTAATGCTTTACGAGGGTAAATCAAACTCTGAGCGAACGAAGCGATAACTTTTCCTTTAGCGCTCAAGCTTGCATTAGATCCCAGATGTAATATGATACATGGACTTTGCAAGTAATACAGTCAACTGAATATTTACAAGCTCTTGGCAGTGATGCCACCATGAGTGATGTCTTGGAAGACGTTTTCTCGAGCGCGCTTAGCGTAGTCGACCGAGCTGACACGTTGCGGGTAGCGGAGCACGGCCGCAGCACCGCCCGCAGGACAATCCCTGGCATCGATTTGGAAATGGACTGGTCCATCGAGCCGATAGAGGGCGATCCGCTATCTACCACTCACTTAATTGCCCGCGCTGGTTCAGATAGGGTACGTTTGGTATCGGTGTCCGAAGGACCCGAGGAGAATATCCAGAGACGAAGCGTAAAAGGTTATAGGGGCTCTGAACTCGGCGGCGACTATCTGTTGGCTGTCGTCGGAACCGGTTTAATCAAATGTGGTTTAGGCGGCGAGGGTCTCCGGGACGCGCCAAGTGATGACAGCGAACCTCTCGGCAAAGATCAGGCGCTTCCCCAGCGCAAACTGTCTGAACTGGAGCCGGCGAAACTTTCCCGTTTAGGAATCGTTACGGATGGCATCCGGAATAACGTGGCCGTCGCGCGTTTAATCATAAACGGCAAAACCGCCGAAGAAGCCCTGGCGACGATAGGCCGCAGGCCATAGATTTTAACTGCCAAAAGTGAACGTATACAGGGACACGCCCTTCGGAACCGTAAGCGTCACAGTCGTAGCGCCAAACCGTTTCAAAGATACTATGTGATAGAGCCGGGAACCGTTAACTGTTACCGAGCTGTTTGAAACATCGCTGCCGTATTGTCCCGCGACATTAGCCGGCAGGCCGACCGAAACAGATTGGTTTTGGGCGTTGACGCCACTGGCGACCATATAAACGTCCTTGGCGCTAACATCAAAAACCAGCTTGGAACTGTCGCTGCCGCTAGTGATGTACTCGGGGTTGATCTGCCAGTTGCCGCCCAGCGACCATTCGTCCCGTGCCAGCGAAGAGGCCGGTTTGAAATCAGCCGCCCCGTTGCCCAAAACGGCCGGCGTGCCAATATAGTTCTGCTCGCGGTTGGTACCGAAGTAGGTTTCCGGCGTCTGGTTTTGCGAAATCGGTACCGTGCCCCCGGGAGTCTTGAGCGGCGCTTTGACCCCTAACAAAAGCTGTATCGCCTGCTCGGTTTTGTTGTAATCGCCCTCGCCGAGGCTGACGTAGCGGATATTGCCGCTCTTATCGACCAGGTAGTCGGCCGGCCAGGAATCATTGTTATAAGCGTTCCAGGTCTTGTCGTTATTATCTAGCGCGACCGGGTAGAGGATGCCGTCTTGTTTGACGGCCGCCGCGACGTTAGCCGGATTGTGCTCGAAGGCGAACTCCGGCGTATTCACGCCGATGATGACCAGGCCTTTGTCCTGGTACGCCTGGTACCATTTCTCGATGTATGGCAGGGTTCGAATGCAGTTGATACAGGAGTACGTCCAGAAGTCGACCAAGACGACTTTACCCTTAAGCTGGCTCATCGTCAGGGGCGGGCTGTTGATCCAATTGGTCAGGCCCTGGAACTCAGGTGCCGGGGTCGGCTGGACGTTCAGTACGCTGGAGCCACCAGCCGCTTGGGTAATGTTGTGTATGATCGAGTTCCTATTCTGTTTGGCCAGCAAGATCCGTTCGAGCCTGGTCTCGTCAAACGGCATGTGATTGGCCATCCAGGTTTCGGCTTTGATCTGGTAGCCGCTGATAACCGCCACGCCGATCAGGATGAAGACCACGCCGAGTGCCCTTCGGAACAGGCTATGAGTATCAATAGCCCACGGGAACCGGCTGATAAACTGCCGTCCGGCAATCGACACCACCAGCAGTGCCAGGACCAATCCCAGCGTATAAGTTCCAAGATAAATCAGTCCGGCCAGGAAACTGCCCGGCAACACCGACGCTAGGATAAAAGCGTAGGTCGGGCTGCAACTGGCAAAAACCGGTCCCAGGGCCAGACCGATCAGCACCGGCCCGAAATATCTACCCTTGTTTTTCTCGCCTTTGCCCAGGAAGCGCTGCGAAGCGGCCTGCCAGTTCAGCCGTATCACCAAGGCCTCCCACCACTCCGGTATAAGCGCCGCCAAGCCCAGGACGACCAACAATCCTCCCGAGAAATCAGTTAGCGCGTTCGGTGATAAATTAACCAATACAGTACTGACCTTCAACAACAGCGTAAAAAAGATGATGGAACCGGCCAGCGAGGCGACAATAATATAAGGCCGGGTCCTGTCTTTGGCCTTACCACCGATGGACCCGCCGACAATAACCGGCAAAACCGGCAGCACGCAGGGCGCCAAAATCGTCAACACCCCCGCGATAAAACTAATAACCAGCAATAGCATCTAAGTCTAAGTATAAACCGGATGCTTAATAACTACTTAAAGCGTTTTTAAGTTGAAAATGGCTCCTTAAGGTTTTAGCGGCCCGCCGTAACGTCTGTTGGGCAGTGTTGACCGAAATCCCGAATCTTTGAGCTATGTCTTCCCAGGGCTCTTCGCCCAGGTAGGCATCGGTAATTTCACGCTGGTGTTGCGTAAGTTCACCCTTTGCGCTTTCCATATCGACTTCCTCCAGAGACATTAAGCCTAGCTTGGCCGCGAATCTTTCCCGGCGCGGGTTCTCCAGGGCAGGTAATTCCTCGGTGTCGAATTCCTGCGACATAAGCGCAAGCCCCGTTGTGCCAAGGGCGCCGGTTTTGTCTTTCATGCGGTACACATAGCTCCATACGCTCCCGGACGAGGCTCTCATTAAGCCCGGCAACTCCGAGTAGTCCACACCGAGGTGCCTGGCCAAAAATCTTTCCCTAACCGTTAGCAATTCAGACATAGGTTGATCAGGTTTTTGCAGACGGTAAACCAAACCTTCTTTCTGAAATCTTAAGGCCAGGGCCGTGGTGTTGGGCGGCCGGTCGCTGAACCTGTCTTTCATGCCCTTGACAGCATTGTCCACTTGTTCATACGACAAATCGAGCCGGGCCATAATATGTTCTGTCGGCAAGTGTAACAATAAGGCTACTTGTCCCTGTATCACGCCAAGCTTACCTAGGATTTCACGGTGTCGGTCAAGGCGTTGTTGAGGATCGTCGGTATAGTCTCTGGCGTAGGCGTAAATTTCTTCCATCGGCCGGCAGCCTACACGGGGGATTAAGCCATCGTCCGAGCCGGCCGCGTTAGCTATGCCGGCTTCAATAGTACGAACCGCGAAATCTTCGAAATCAATACCGGACCGAGGGCTGAAAGCCGCGGCCGCCAGCACCAGGGATTTGCCGCCGGCTTCAAGCAGCTGGCGGTCGCTCGTAGCTACCGGCTGGCCGAAGCGGTAAGCTATCGCTGACACCAGTCCCAAACCTCGGCTGGCCAAATGGTACGCCGAATATTCTCTTCCGTTTTTAACATCGCCGACCATCTGCATATATTCGGTCGTGGTGGGGGCATGGTAGGCTTCCAGGTCTACCTGGTACTCAAGAAATAATTCTGTAACGGGGTCATACAATTGCCCGGTTCTTTCCACCACATCTGTCACCTGGGCGAAGGACCTGCTTAACTCCGGGGTAGCCATAATACTATATTATAACAGTAAATATTAATATTTGCAACATAAAAACAGATTAGACGGCAGCAGAGCAGTCTTGCAATGTATCACCGTCCAGTCTAAGCTGTTCCCATGCCCGTCCTCTATATAAAAGACCTGGTTGTCGAAGGCAAGCACGGCGTCCACCCGCACGAGAAAGAAACCACCCAGCGTTTCAAAGTCACCGCCGAACTGACTATCGACACCTCCAAGGCCACCCAGTCGGACGGCCTGGCCGACACGATTAACTGGTCCGAGCTTAGGGACATGATAGTCAATATTGTCCAAAACAAGTCATTCGGCCTGATTGAACGCCTGGCCCAGGAATTAGCCGATCAGATTATGGCCGACCAACGTGTCGATAAACTGGTATTGTCAGTCGACAAGCTGGACGCTTTTCCCAACGGCGTGCCCGGCATCCGGATCGAAACCGACCATCGGCCGCGCGACTGATATAATAATGCGGTGCTGATCGCCACCTTAGCTCAGTTGGCTAGAGCGCCGCTTTCGTAAAGCGGAGGTCCGGGGTTCGAATCCCCGAGGTGGCTCCACATGACCGCGGGTGTCGTATAACGGCTATTATGCAGCCTTCCCAAGGCTGAAACGCGGGTTCGACTCCCGCCACCCGCACCATCCATAACCGCTTAGTAAGTGATACAATAAGGTTTAAACCATGGCGATTTCCAAGCAGTATTTTCATGATCATTTAGTGATGTTGTTGCTTAGCATCAACGCTTTCCTGGCGATTGGCGGCAGTCTTTTCATTTTGCTCAGTTTAAGCACCGGGCACAGCAA
The DNA here is from genome assembly GCA_035648575.1 of Candidatus Dormiibacterota bacterium. Lineage (GTDB taxonomy): Bacteria > Patescibacteriota > Saccharimonadia > Saccharimonadales > UBA4665 > DASRLG01. Next base: position 2,045 of record DASRLG010000068.1, on the reverse strand, counting down.
CAGTTATATCATCCAGTGCCGTGACTGCTCCAACCCGGCCGCCGTCAACAGATTCACTAATGGCAATGTCACCGGCCTGCTCAGCTTCGTGGTCTTCGCCGCGCTGGTGCTGGCCGCCCATTCCGTCCTGAGCTTCAGGGCTTACAAAATCCACCGGCAGCTAGCTATCGCCATCCTGGCTCTTGGCGTCCTGCTGCTGACGCTCGCCATCATAGTCAGCAACGCTCTCTTGGTATTACGTTAAACCACCATGACCGACCTGGAAATTCCGTTCCCAAAAGACCGCCGCGGCCATTACCGGTTTTTTGAAATCCTGCCCGGCTTCCTAAGTTGGACATTGATTCTGGCGCCGGTTATCCTGAGCTTCATCAACGTCACGCTAGCGGTATTTTTCATCCTTTTATACCTGTTAATTTTCTTCGTCAGGGGCCTGGCGTATTCCAGCCGGGCCATCGCCGGCTACCGCGCCATGAAGCAACAAATGAAACTTGACTGGAACGCCCTGGCCGCTGACATCGACGCCGGCAAAGTCACCTCGACCCGCGCCCAACGTCCCAGGTGGCACCTCAAGAACCTGAGGCTTCTCGATAAACGGGTCCACCAGTTTAAACCGGCTGAATTGACCCACGCCGTCGTTATCGCCACCGTTAACGAGAGCCGGGAAGTGCTGGAACCGACCATCCAGGCCATACTCGACGGCGACTACGACGCCAAACGGATGATCCTGGTGATTGCCTACGAAGGCCGCGCCGGCCGCGAGTCCGAAGACCGGGTTCGTGAGCTGCTCGACCTCTACGGCGACCGGTTTCTCCACGCCATGTCGGTCAAACACCCGCCCGACCTGCCCGGTGAAATCATCGGCAAAGGCGGCAACATCAGCTACGCCGCCCGTTCCCTGCAAAAATACCTCAAGAAAGAAAAATTCGATCCGACCAAAGTCATAGTCACCACCCTGGACGCCGACAACCGCCCCGACAAACGATACTTCGCTGCCCTGAGCTACCTCTACTGCGTGGTGCCGAATCCGCTCAGGGCCTCCTACCAGCCGATACCGATGTTTACCAACAATATCTGGGACGCCCCGACGATGATGCGGGTGATCGCTACCGGCAACAACCTTTTCTACATAGTCGGCACCCAGCGGTTGCACATGATCCGCAACTTCTCGGCTCACGCCCAGCCGATGAGCGCCCTGATAGACATGGATTTCTGGAGCACGCGCACCATCGTCGAAGACGGCCACCACTTCTGGCGATCCTACTTCTGCTACGACGGCGATTACCGGGTCTACCCCTTGAGCATTCCGATTTACCAGGACGCCGTGCTGGCCGACGGCTACATCAGGACCATCAAAGCCCAGTTCATCCAGTTGCGCCGCTGGACCTACGGCGCCTCCGACATCGCCTACATCGCCGACAAAGGCTTCTGGCACAAGAACAAAGCGCCCAAAGCCGATGTCCTGGCCAAACTGCTGCGCGCCCTGGAGGGGCATGTCACCTGGGCGACCGGTACTATATTAATCCTGGGCGCGGCTTTCATCCCGCCGCTGTTGCACCCCCAAAACCTGGCCGCCAACGAATTGCCGCTGATCGTCAGGAACGTTCAGCGTATCGCCATCGCCGGCACGCTGGTACTGGTCTACGTTTGCCTGGTGACTTTGCCGCCGCGGCCCGCCCGCTACAAGCGTCACCGCTCGGTGTTAATGCTAGCCCAATGGGGCCTCATCCCGGTCACCAGTATCTGTTTCGGCTCGCTGGCGGCCTTCAATTCCCAGACCCGCCTGATGTTCAAACGCTACCTCAACCGTTTCGACGTCACCGAGAAAGCCACCGTCAACGCCGGCGGCGTCCGGCATAGCACCGAAGCCGACCCCGGCAAGAAATAGCCGCCAAACTGATTACCGGTTTCGCGAAATTCATGTTATAGTTTGGCCTTATGAAAACAGGTGCGGCCTACTCCGGTTCCCCGGAGCAAGATGCCTTTAATTCTATTGTCGCGAATATGTTGCGACCCCTGGCTTTTGGCAGCCGCGCGCTGTTAGGCCA
>DASRLG010000067.1:0-4731 GCA_035648575.1 Candidatus Dormiibacterota bacterium | reverse complement strand
AAATGTACGTGTTCCAACAACTTTATTCCCCGGAGAGAGACGAGCAGGCAAGAGAAACTGGCTTGGTCTACATTGAGGATTTGGCACTGAGTGGCGCCATGATAGCTTTAAAGGCTGCCTGCGCGCCCCTAGGCAGCGGCTTTTTTGATTATCAACCCATCGGCGGGCAAGATCTTGGCGAGCTTCACGATGATCTGATAACCGGGATCGGCAAGGTTAGCGAGGAACCAGAGTCGGGCTTCCTGTCAAGGCTGTTCAGGGTTCAAGCCGCCACAAACACTCACTATAGGAGCGAAAGGGATTTTTACCTTGAGTTTTCAAGGTTTAACGGCACGGTGGAGGTTGCTGCGGGCAACTCAGGCTACTGGGATGGCCGGCCTTTTCAAATAAGAAGGTTTACCGCCGGCGAAAATCTTAACCCTGCCACCCTTACCGGGTTTGACCCGTTTAATCCCGAGGAGTTTGACAGTTATCAAGATACGCCGGGCATCGCCCAAAGCACCATAGACGCGTTACGCCGAACCGGCGAACCGTTATCTATAGACGTCGCGGTCCATGAAGCCGGGCGGACACTTGAACGGGCCAGGGCTGTAAAAAGAGGTGTTGACCACCCCGATACGGACCCGGAACTGGCCTCGACTATGGACGAGGCCCTCCGCGACACTCTGGGCCTGACCGATCATTAAACGTAGTTGACAGTCGTGTATAATAAACATTAGCCATGTGAGGACTTGCTAGGCATTTACTTCACAGACTTATATACAAGAAGATACACTTCGGTCCCTGTTTTCTTCCAGAGTTCAAATCTAGTTTCCAGCATCAAAGGATTGGTCCCGAACGGTAGCCAAATCTCGCTGTAAGCTTCTATTCAAACCCGTTTACTGGCCTCTGTCAGTTAGTCTTTTTATTACTTGAATTATTAGGAGTTTAAACTATGGCAATCGCAACTTTTGACACTCGGGACGTACAAATAACTTCGGTATCTTTTCGAGCTGATTCGGCTGAACGGCGCTTCGAGAGCTTTCCGCGCCGTCTGGTCTACCGGGGCCGGGAATACATCTTGGCGGAAGCATGAAAAACCAAACTATAAATACACAGGAGACTCAATTATGGACGAAGGTTTTGGAGCTATGGCCGACGGCGACGGAGTGTCGGTGCACAGTGGTTTTCCCAACCCCGCGTTGGATCGACGGGGGCAGGGAGCACGCCTAGCCCTGGACCTCAACCAGTTGCTCGTCAAACATCCCAGCAGCACTTACTTATTCAGGGTGGCCGGGCATCACTGGAGCGACCAAGGTATATACGATGGTGATGTAGCAGTTATTGACCGGGCCAGAGAGCCGCGTATGTCCGACATGGTTATCGCCTGGCGCCCGACCGGTTCCACGCTTTGCCGGCGGCGGCAATTGACCTCTGATGACGAAGTATGGGGCGTGGTGACGGCCATCATTCACCAATACGACTAAATGTTTGCTTTAATCGATTGTAATAACTTCTTTGTCAGCTGCGAACGCTTATTCCGTCCGGACCTGGAGAGGCGTCCGGTCGTGGTACTCAGCAGTAACGACGGCTGCGTGGTGTCACGGTCCAATGAGGCCAGGGCGCTAGGCATTCCGATGGGGGCGCCGGTTTTCAAATACCGACAGATATTCAAGGCGCAAGGCGTCGTGCAGTTCAGCGGCAACTTCGAACTCTACGGCGATATCAGCCAGCGGATTATCCATTTATTAACCGCCATCACGCCGCGCACCGAAGTTTATTCGGTGGACGAGTCTTTCCTGGACCTTAGCCAGCTGGGCATAGCTAATTACCAGGTTTGGGGCGGGGCAGTACGGCAACGGTTACTAAGAGAGGTGGGCATACCGGTTTCCATCGGCATAGCCAGCACCAAGACATTATCCAAACTGGCTTCCGAGCATGCCAAGCGCGACAGCGGCTCGTCAGGCGTGCTTGACCTGATAAACATGTGTCCGAACATGCGTGCGGCTTATCTGCTAAACACACCTGTAAAAGACATCTGGGGCGTTGGCAGGCGCCTAAGTCCCCGGCTTAGGGCCGAGGGCGTCCATAACGCCTTGGATTTAAGTCAAATGCCGCCGCGCCTGGCCGCGCAGCTGATGGGCGTCCACGGCCGCCAAATGGTCGCCGAGCTAAACGGCACATCCTGCCACCGCCTAGAGCCGTTCGGCAAGATTCGCCAGACCGCCATGCACGGCCGCATGTTCGGCGAAGACACGCGCCAATTCGCGGTCATAGAAGCCGCTATCGCCAGCTTGACCGCCCGGGCCGCGGCCCAACTCAGGGCCGAACGGCTACTGGCTCGCGGCGCGACCCTGTATCTCAGTACTAATCGCCACAAACCAGGCTACCGGCGTATCAATCGATCCATTAACTTCACGACGCCCACTGCCGATACGGGACTACTGACCGCCGGCCTGGTCGAAGTCGCCGAGGCCGCTTTCAACTCGGGTCTCGACTACCATAGAGCCAATATTTTCTTATACGACTTAGTAGGTGAGGGCAGTCTGCAAACCGACCTGTTTAATAATCTTGACCTGTCTGAATCGGCGGCCAGCCAGGTTCGCCTGCGAGCCTTCGACGCCATTAATGCCCGCTACGGCCGCCGCACTATCCGTTACGCCGCCGAAGACCTGTCCGCCGCCTGGCAACCCAAACACAACCACCGCAGCCCGCACTACACCACCGCCTGGGACGACCTCCCGACCGCCCGAATCATCCAAAATAAATGGTGACCTCACGGGGAATCGAACCCCGGTTGCCAGGATGAGAACCTGGTGTCCTAGCCGCTAGACGATGAGGCCGCGAGATCAGCTATAAGCTTCGGTCGGGCAGGGAAAACTCGGCCGCATCATCTTATCATATCTGTTAGGGAGCGTCCAGCCGCCGACAAAAGCATAAACAGATTGAGAAATCTTTGCTAAACTGTACAGTAAAAGCAGTACTTATGTATATTCATGAATTGAGCATCGTTAGTGTGGGCCTGACGGCGTCATTTCCGCCAGAGCATGGCAGTTTATGAAATTACCCGGTTTCTTCAAAGGCTCGCCCGAGTCAAACCCCGAGCAACCGACTAGTTTGCCGTCTAACCTGCGCGACGAAAAGCTAAAGTTCAAAGTCATCATCGATAACATCGAAGAGGGCGTTATCATGATCGACAACCAGCAGACGATCCAGCTTATTAATCCCGGGGCCGCCGCTATCTGCGGCTGGAACGCCGACGAGGCGACCAGCATTAACATTAACGCGGTTATTCAACTGGTTAATGAAAAGGGAGAAGCTTTCGCCGAAGCCGACAACCCGTTCCAGAAGATTTTCACGGCCGGCGGCGAAAACCTGAACATTAACAACGCCTTCCTGGTGACCCGCAACAAGGAACAGGTACCGATAAGCCTTAGCCTGTCATCACTGATGGACGAAAATAAGCAGGTAACAGCCGCGGTCGCAGTCTTCCGGAATGCCAGCAAAGAGCGGGCCGAGGAGCAGCAACGGGCCGATTTCATCAGTACCGCCAGCCACGAAATGCGCACGCCGGTCGCCGCTATCGAAGGCTACCTGGCCCTGGCCCTGAATGACAAGGTAGCGACCATCGATAGCCGCGCCCGGGACTACCTGGAAAAAGCCCATACCTCGACCCAACACCTGGGCCAGCTCTTCCAGGACCTCTTAACGAGCGCCAAGGCCGAGGACGGCCGCCTGACCAGCCACCCGTCGGTTCTGGAACTGGGCGAATTCCTGGAACAGTTGACCAACGACCTGCGGCTGGTCGCGGAGAAAAAGGGCTTGTTCGTGGAATTCGTCACGGGAGCCGGCAGCACCATTAACGCCACCGTCGTCCGCGGAGGAGAGCACACCGTCCAGCCCCTCTACTATGTCCGCGTCGATCCCGACCGGCTGCGAGAAGTCATTACCAACCTGTTTGATAATGCCGTCAAATATACGCCGGAAGGCAAGATTTCAATCGGCTTGACCGGCAATGAAAAAGTCGCCCAGTGCTACGTCCGCGACACCGGCCCCGGTATACCGCCGGACGATGTTCCTCATCTGTTCCAGAAATTTTACAGGGTCGATAGCTCGGCTACCCGCACGATTGGCGGCACAGGCCTGGGCCTTTTCATCTGCCGCAAAATTATCGAACTCTACAATGGCCGGATCTGGGTGGAAAGCGAGTTGGGCAAGGGCAGCAGCTTTTACATAAACCTGCCGCGGCTAAGCACCGAGCAGGCCAGCCAGCTCCAGGCAAATGATAGGGGTAGTAGCAGTGGAAAACCGGTTAATCCCGGCGCGAAGGCGTGATACAATGAAAACGAACCTAACCGTAAGCAAAATTATACAGGGGTTACTACCATGGCAAAACTAATGCTCGTAGAAGATGATAATAATCTGCGCGAGATTTATGGAGCACGGCTGCAGGCCGAGGGCTATCAAATAGTTTCTGCCAAAGATGGCGAAGAAGCCCTGGTACTGGCTAAAGCCGAAAAGCCTGACCTGATTATCTCAGATATAATGATGCCAAAAATCAGTGGTTTCGAGATGCTTGATATCCTGCGTAACACTGACGAACTCAAGGCGGTCAAAGTTATTATGTTGACGGCACTCGGCCAGAACGACGACCAACAGCGGGCAAACAGCCTGGGTGCCGACCGCTACCTGGTTAAATCGCAAGTCACTCTCGAAGATATCGTAAAGGTTACCCACGAGCTGCTTAATGAC
>DASRLG010000066.1:0-7444 GCA_035648575.1 Candidatus Dormiibacterota bacterium | reverse complement strand
GTATGGAAATTATGACCGACCAGCTTGCCCCTGCGGAACTCCAGCTTGAGCGTGACCTGTACGACGCCATGGTTCGTCATGCCCAAAAGCATATTGATGGGTCAGGCGGCCAGCTGGAACGTTTAGACTACGACCCGGCAACGTATAGGGCACAAAGGCTGGGTGCTTATTGCATTGAAACAGAAGAATTAGCCCCGCTTGCCTGGGTTGATAACATCGGCGGATTAGTCATGGATAATTACGACGACATATCTGCGGACTTAAGGGATCCGGACAGCGAACAAGGGCAGTGGTTACGCGAGTCTGGTGAACGGATACGCGCTGGGGAAACAGCGGTCATAGCCACTACCCATAAGCAATTAATTGATGTAGCCATAGTGCTAGGAACAGTCGCAACCGCTCTGCGCTACGAAGGTTTTGATTTCAAAACTGCCATACCGTTTTACAGAATGATGTCAGTGTTAGGGTATAAGTTTATGCCTAATGCCCCAGTAGCGCCTTGCATAGATGTGACAGCGGCATTCACCAACTATATCCTCGAGTCTATTACGCAGACTCAAAGTGTGCGTAAGTCAGGCCTCATGGGGATAAATGAAGGCATGCGTGATTTTGCAGATGTTAATAACGAGCGTGTGAAAGCTAAAACCCGTAGCCTAGAGGACGAAGGCGGTGCCATGCTTGGCCTAGCTTATAATGCCGCGGTATGGAAATGGAATGATGAAGGCACTGAATGCGTAGGTGAGAGGATTACTAAAGGCACGGCTGAAATGATGGCTCATCCGAATGTTCACGTACTTGAAGTTAATTTTGATGTCACCGTGAAGGATGGTCGCAAAGAAGGCTACTTCGAAATAGGCGGTCCACCGCATAAGTTAGGCGATCCTGAAGAGGCCCATGGTGTCGCTGAACGTATGGTAGAGAGATTTAATGATCATAGCGAAGCTGAGGGTAAAGGCCGGCCCTATGTTTATCAAACTGCAGAACAGGCTGAAGAGGCTAGATTAGCCGCGCTTGAGGCCTAGCTAGGCGTAGCCAGGGAAGAAGTCGGTTTTTATGTCGTGCTCGTGTACGCCGAGCGAGTGTAGGCCTGTTTCTATGGCTTTTACCATGGTGTGGGAGCCTGATATATAGAAAAGGCACTTGTCATAATCGGGGACTTCCTCGGCGATCATCTGGGGCGTGATCTTGCCGCGGCGCATGCCGGCTGGAGACTGGGCGTTTTGATCGGTTAAGGTGTAGATGACTTTTATGCCCAGTTGCCGCTGCGCGTCCCGTAGGACATCGTGGTAGGCCAGGTCGGCCGGGTCGCGTTCCGAGTAGAGCAGGGTGATTGCCCGCTTGTCGTTAGTGTCAACCAGGTATTTGAGCATGCTGCGGAAAGGCGTGATACCGATGCCGCCGGCGATAAAAACCAGTTTGCGTTCACGGTCGTTGGGCAACGTAAAATCGCCGCCGACCTGTCCTGCCGCGATCGGTGTCCCGCGATCCATCGACAACATAGCCTGCTTGAAGCTGCTGCCTTTATCGTAAAACTTGACGCCTATCCGCAGAGTGTCTTCCGTCGGCGAAGACGCCAGCGTGAAATAGCGGCGGCTGCCGCGGCTGTCGGGCTGCTTGTGCGGTAGGGTCCATTCCATGTACTGGCCCGGCAGGTATTTAAACTTACGTTCGGGCACAAAGACGAAATCCTTAACCGACGGTCCCCACGCCAGCCGTTGGACCAGCTTCGGCAGCAACCTGACCTTAGGACTAATAATATAAGAAAAAGCGTTACTGATAACCAGCGCCAACTCGGGCGTCGAGTAAACGCCAAGCAAATGGACCTGCGGCGGGAACAGCGCGCCGGCCAATACGCCATACCATCGCTGTTGCTTGACCCGCGTCGGCGAGGTCAGCGGTTCGGTCAGCATCACGAACGCCAGGAAGAAAAGCGATGAGTGCAGCGTGAAGTTTCGCAAGGTCGCGGACAACCCGCCGCTATGCATAAGAGTCAACACGATTGTCATTATCAGCGCCGTAGCTAGGAAGACCGCCACCATCTGGCCGCGCCTGACCTTACGGACCAACAGTAGGCCGCCTATTAACACTATCGGGAAGAGTTGGGCATTACCGACCCACCAACTGGCCGATTGCCCGGCTCCGGCTGCTGTCAGGCCCACGGCTACGGCCGCCGGATTGAAGATGTGCTGCTTACGGATAACCAGGATGTACTTCGATGAGATGGCCAGGCCGGCCGCGGCGCTCAGGAAAACGAAGCTTTGCATCGAAGCCGGCGGCGTAATAATCAGCGCCAGGATCAGGGCCGTGATAAGCGACGACTCCGGATTAGCCGGCGCTTCGAAGGCATAGGAGAAGACCCGGTTGGTGATCCAGCAGGCTAATAGCAAGTAACCGGTGCCCAGGGCAATCGCTTCCGGACTATAGACCATATATCCCAAAGACCCCATTAGCATGGCCGCGCCAATCAAAACCAACAGGTAATACAGCAGCAACCGGTACATCGTTATCCGGTCTAAGAAACTGTCGATAAAGTTCATGATGCCGTCCCCGTCACGTATTGCCCAAAACCACCGGTCAAAGTCGCCAGTTTATCACTGCTTATCATATAGCCTTCATAGCCTTCCAGCGATTCGATAAAGCTAATTCCCGACTTGCCCATAGCGAAAGCCGCCGTCGCGAAACGGTCGGCGTCGTAAATATTCGGACCGATAACTGTCAGCGATGCCACGTCGGTAATTTCATCAGTCCCGCCGACCGGATCGTAAATGTGCTGGCCCCGGATGTAAGTACCCGAAGTCGCGACGCCTTCGGTCGTGACTTCTACGGCTTTAACGATCTCATCTTTATTGAAAGGATTACGAACACCGATGCTCCACGGCTGGCTGTCAGCGTTATGGCCGCTGACTTGTACGTCGCCGCCGGCCTCAATGTAGAAGTTCTTCAGGCCGCGCTTTTTTAGTAACCGGGCGGCGTTGTCTATGGCCCAGCCTTTTACGAGGCCGGAGGGATCCAGCCGCCCGTCACGGAAAACGTCAAAATAGCCCCGGGTCTGGTCTTTGGTCTGCTGGCAGAGTTCCAGGATGGTTTTCATTTCCGGAGTCCACTTGGATTTAGGCAAGCCGTCATTTATTTTTGATACTTCGCTGGTCGGTTTGTAAGGGCTGTATTGATCGTCGACGTAGTGGAAATAATCACGCACCTCACGGAAAGCGGTTTCGTCCGCCGTCTCATCCTCGATAACCACATTGATAGGCATGCCCATTATTAGCCATGTTTGTTTCATTAGGATTTGGCTTTGTCCAAAGCTGATGACAGTGATTGGATAAAAGCCTGGCTAGTGTCGGTCGCGCCTGAAACAATGTTAACGTTGCCGCTCTGGGCTTGCAGCGCCTCCTGCTTGAGGTAAGGCATTGCCTGGGAGTTAATGTAGATCGAATTGGAACGGTCGTTAGGGTATTGAAGGAAACGAACGTCAGTCAACTTACCGCCGCTGATGACAGCCAATACCTGAATGAAGCCGTAATAAGCGTCGGCCGAGCTGCCGGTGTACTGGCCGTCTTTGTAAGCCGCTGTCGTAGAGGTGCTTGTACTACTACTGGGGTTGCCAGTGCCAGTGTTAGTAGTAGTTGGCGGAGAGGTAGTTTGCGTAGCCGGCGTGGAAGTGGGTTTAATCACGGTTGATGAACCGTCGTTACGCTGGTGAAAGCTGTAGAGGATAAACGTTACGACCACGAAACTGGTAAGCAGGGCTTTTTTCATCATATGGTTACTTAACTTTACATGTCTGATTCTTAAATAAAGCTTAAGGAAAATAGGGATTTTCTGGCGAACAAGCGTTATTTGATTTTGATGGTTTTGGACTTGGCTGCATGGGCCGGCGGCATTTGTCGTTTGGCCAGGGCTTCGCAGGCGGCCTTGGCATCGGCATATGTCATCTGTTGAGGCGGGGTTTTCTGGGTCCAGGCACTGGGGCCGCGCAAGGCGCCGACGACACCAAGTTCGCGGGCAACTTGCAGGTAACGGATGGCATCAATCACTACGCCGGCACTGTTCTCAGAATCTTGGACGGATAGTTTTATATCAGCCGTGACGGGCGCGTCGCCAAAACCGCGCAGTCGCAAGTTGAAGTAAGCGACCTTATTATCCTGTAAGTAGGGCAAGTAAGTGCTAGGGCCGGCAAACAGGCTGTTCTTGGGTACCGGTATGCCGCGCAGTTCGTTCTGGGCGCGGATGACGTTTTCTTTAGACTTCTTCTTGGAGGCCAGGCGCGACTGGACCATCATGTTGTTGAAATCGGTATTGCCGCCAATGTTAATCTGCTGGTGGAAATCGACTACGAAGCCGCGGTCAAAGGCCAGCTCCTGCAACACCTGGGACAGAATACTGGCGCCAAAAGCGCTGCGCATGTCATCACCCACAATCGGCAGCCCGGCTTTGATGAACTTCTGCTCCCACTTCGGGTCGCTGGCGATAAATACCGGGATACAGTTGAGAAACGCCACGTTGGCGTCAATCGCCGCCTGGGCGTAAAACTCCGTCGCTTGCTGCGAGCCGACCGGCAGGTAGTTGATCAAAATATCGGCGCCGCTATCCTTGAGAGCCTTAACGACATCGACAGGTTTAACCTTGGCGATGCGGAAACTTTCGTCTTCCGGTTGCTCCAGCATGTAGTCGGACACGCCGTCCAGGACCGGTCCCATCTGGACAACCGGTCCGGCCGGTACCTCAGGCATAAAAACGCGGACGCAGTTCGGCTTGGCGAAGATAGCTTCACCGACCGATTTGCCCACTTTGCGTTTATCGACGTCGAAAGCGGCCACTACTTCTACATCGGTTGGCGCGTAGCCGCCGATGTCATCGAACATCAGGCCTGGTATATCTTTGCCAGCATGTTTCTTATAGTAAGCGAAACCCTGATAGAGGGCCGAGAAGCAATTGCCAACTCCAGCTACGGCGACCTTGATGGTTGAATGAGTTTTCGTCATAAATTAACCGACAGTTTCAGTTGTAGGTGATTCAGGCATTCTAACAAAATCGACAACCGCTTGTCCACCGTGCGCTTGTATTCGGAGCGTATAATAAGGGTAAGGCGAACTAAATAAAAGTGAGGTGCGCGTGCCAGGTTTATTGAGGCGGACTTTTTCGTCGTTGGAAGTCCGTAATTTCCGGTTATTTATTTTCGGCCAGGGGTTGTCGATGTGCGGCACCTGGATGCAGACTATCGGCCTATCGTGGCTGGTCCTGAAACTGACGCACTCCGGTACCCAAATCGGCCTGGTCGTGGCCGCCCAGTTTCTGCCGATCCTGTTGTTCGGCGTTTGGGGCGGCGTGATTGCCGACCGTTTCGACAAGCGGCGTATCCTGTATTTCACCCAGACTACGGCCGGTTTGTTGGCCCTGGTCCTGGGTCTGCTGGTGGTCACGGGTCACATCCATTTATGGATGATATATTGTCTGGCAGCCGGCCTAGGCCTGGTAACCGTAGTTGATAGCCCGTCGCGTCAAACTTTCTTCATAGAAATGGTCGGCCGTGACCTGCTCAAGAACGCCGTCACGCTTAACTCGACAGTGGTTAACGGTGCCCGCATCATTGGCCCGTCAATCGCCGGGGTTCTGATCTTGAGCGTCGGCATCGGCCAGTGTTTCCTGATTAATGCCGCTTCTTATGTCGCCGTCCTGATCGCGTTGCTGATGATGCGTAAGGACGAACTGCACGCGTCGGCACGCTCGAAACCGGGCACCGGCCAGATCCGGGCCGGTTTACGTTACGTTATGAGCGAGCCCCGCCTCAGGACAACCCTGATAATGATGTTCATCATCGGCACTTTCGCCTATGAATTTCCGGTGATTTTGCCGTTGCTGGCAACCGTTACTTTGCATGGCAATGCCGGCACTTACGCCTCAATGACAGCGGCTATGGCGATCGGTTCCGTATTCGGCGGTTTGTACACGGCCGGCCAAAAGGTCGCCGGGCAGAAACAGCTTATAACTGCCGCCGTCCTGTTCGGCTTCAGTCTTCTGTTGGCATCAGTGGTGTCCGGTATCGTGACCTCTCTGATCGTGCTGACCGTGGCCGGCGCACTGTCGATCATGTTCATATCAACCGGCAATACCACGCTCCAACTGACCAGCGAGCCGACCATGCGCGGCCGGGTCATGTCGCTATGGACAATGGCTTTTCTCGGCACCACGCCGATCGGCGGCCCGATTATCGGTTTCATCGCCGACCATTCCAATCCAAGGGTAGGTCTGGCTGTCGGCGGCGTGTCAGCCCTGTTAGCCGCCGGGGTGGGCTTGATTGCCGGCGGCACCTCGTAAATTGTATTCGGTCTGCCGTTTGCTATGCTTTAAATATGAGTCTGGCCGTAGAAATAAAGAACCTGTCGGTCATATTGGCCGGCAAAAAAGTGCTTGACGATATAACGGTCGACCTGCCGCAAGGCCATATTATCGGTCTGTTAGGACCGTCCGGCGCCGGCAAAACTACTCTTATCCGAACGCTTGTCGGGCGGCAGCGTATCGGCAGTGGTAGTATCCGGATCCTGGGCCTAGCGGCGGGTTCAGCCGCTTTGCGTTCCGAAATAGGTTATATGACCCAATCGGTCTCGGTTTATCCGGACTTGACCGTCCACGAAAACGTCCGGTACTTCGCCGCCATGATCGGCCGGACGAAAAAAGACGCTGACAGCCTCATAAAACAAGTTGAGCTAAGCCCCTATGCCAACCAACTGGCCAGCAAATTATCAGGCGGCCAACGTTCCCGTGTTTCGCTGGCAGTGGCGCTATTGGGCAATCCCAAAATCCTGATGCTCGACGAGCCGACTGTCGGTGTCGATCCGGTACTGAGGCAGCAGCTGTGGGCGATGTTCACCAAACTGGCCAGGCAGGGCACGACACTGTTGATTTCCAGCCACGTCATGGATGAGGCCGGGCGTTGCCAGGATTTGCTACTGGTTCGTGACGGTCGGTTGCTGGCCTATGACACTCCGGCAGGTTTGTGTGGCCGAACCGGTACTAAGACGGTCGAAGAGAGCTTCATTAAACTAGTGGAGTCCAAATCATGAGTCCGCGCAAAACCCTGGCCACCGCCGCGCGCGTGCTGCGCCAGCTCAGGCATGACCCGCGCACCATAGCTCTGATATTGCTGGTGCCTTCCATGCTGCTAATCATCCTGAAATACGCCTTTCAGGCCGAACCGCGGGTTTTCAACGGCCTGGCGCCGATGATACTGGGCATCTTTCCGCTGGTTATCATGTTCATCGTGACATCGATAGCGACCCTGCGCGAGCGCACCAGCGGCACGTTGGACCGGCTGATGAGCATGCCGATTTCCAAGCTGGATTTCGTCTTTGGCTACGCCCTGGCTTTTTCGCTGTTGGCACTAGCGCAGGCCGGTTTCGTCTGTGCCGTGACGCTGGGATTCCTGGGCGTTACGGTTCTGGGC
>DASRLG010000065.1:0-9653 GCA_035648575.1 Candidatus Dormiibacterota bacterium | reverse complement strand
ACTTAATACTATACAAAGTATATCACAAAAGGAGGTACAGATGAAGTTAGCAATTATCATAGGAACTACCCGGCAGGGCCGCAAGACACCGCAACAGGCCAAATGGGTGGCTAACACCGCCAAGCAAATGGAAGACGTGGAAGTCGAGCTGATCGACCTGAAAGATTATCCGATGCCGTTTTTCGACGAGCCGATTTCGCCTCGCTATAACCCCGATCGCCAGATCGATCCGGCCGTTAAGCCTTGGCTCGATAAGCTGACCGCGGCCGACGCTTACGTGTTCGTTACGCCCGAATACAACCACTCTATCACTGGCGTGCTCAAGAACGCCATGGACTATGTGACCTGGGAATTGCAACGCAAGCCGGCGCAGGTCGTCTCGCATGGCGCTGCTGGTGGAGCGCGGGCCGCGACCGACCTCAAGGAAATCCTGTCCGAGAGCAAAGCCGTGCCGCTGCCTAGCTCTTCGCCATTGGCCATGGCCGGTATGAGCGAAATGATCGACGAAGAGGGCAACTTGTCCGAAGCCGCTAAGGCTAGGCCTTATGGGCCGCAAGCAGCCTTGGAGGCTATGCTGGAAGAACTCAAGTGGTACAGCGACGCCTTGGCCGCTGCCCGGGGCGCCGACAAATAAGTCCGGCCCCGACCGGATTCCGGCCGCAAAAGTTATTGGCGTGCTGCTATTAACTTTGCCATGGGTTACAAAGTGATACACGAAGTGTACCCAATAGGTACACCTTATACATCACTTTTTACACCATGCCGGAAACAATGTTTCGAGGCGGATCCGAAGCCTCTTTCACAAAGCTCGGTTATAATGAGCGGTAATGATTGATAAACACGCTGTTTCGACCAAGTTGTTGTGGGTGGATTTGGAGATGACCGGGTTGGACCCGTTGGAAGACGTTATCCTCGAGGTGGCGGCCGAAGTCACCGACTTCGAATTCAAGACCCTGGCCAGTTACGAAGCAATCGTGAAACAGCC
Source organism: Candidatus Dormiibacterota bacterium (assembly GCA_035648575.1). Taxonomy (GTDB): domain Bacteria; phylum Patescibacteriota; class Saccharimonadia; order Saccharimonadales; family UBA4665; genus DASRLG01. The sequence continues at coordinate 8,668 of DASRLG010000065.1, read as the reverse complement.
GCGGGAATTGGTGATCGAGCGGATGGGCAAGAACATCTGGTGGAAAGATTATCCGAAAAACCGCGACGAATTCGTGAGTAAGTTGGACGGCGGCAAACCGGCCGAGGAAGTGCAGAGCGAATTGATCGAGCTGATCGAACAAAATTTCGGCGACGAACCGGCGGTGCTGGCCGGCAACAGCATCCACAACGACCGCAGTTTCATTAAACAATGGTGGCCGCAACTGGATTTGAAGCTTCATTACCGGATGCTAGACGTCAGCGCCTGGAAGGTCGTGATGCAGGCCAAATACGGTTTGCAGTTCGAGAAGAAAGAAATTCATCGGGCGTTCGATGATATCCAAGCTTCGATCGCCGAGCTGCAGTATTATCTGGAATGGTTCAGGAATGGATCACAAGACAGTTGAATCTTATCTGTTAAGCATGCCTAACGCCCGGCTGGATTACCCGTTCGGTGAGGACGTGGCCGTTTATAAGACTGGCGATAAGATGTTCGCCTTGATCAGCGAAGGCAAGGACCCGGTGCAATTGAGTCTCAAATGCGACCCGCAGCTCAGCCAGCTGCTGCGCGAAAAGTATGACGAGGTCATGCCCGGCTACCACTTGAACAAGAAGCACTGGAACACGCTGGTGCTGACCGGCCAACTCCCGTGGGAAGAAGTCCAGGGGCTGATCCGGCACAGTTTTGACCTGGTAACAAGCTAAGTTAATTAATCGGCGTATTGAGCTGCGTGATTAGCAATTGGGCCTGTTTGTAGTCGTTGCTGAACAGGGCACGGCTGTTTTTGTCACTCGTTTTGGCGTAAGCCTGTTTCAGGTCTCCGACATAAGCGCCCAGCTTGGCGTTCATGACCGTTTGAAAGGTTTGGTCGTAAGTGCCGGCCGTAGCGGCGTTGGCTAGCTGGGCGTCGGTAGCGGCGCTGACTTTTAGGTCCAAGGTTTTGACTTTGAGTTTCGCGCCGCTGCCGAGAATGGCTTTTATGATGGCCGATTGGGAGCTGGTGAGGCTGCTCTGGCTGGTCGCCGCGAAGTTCTGGTTGCTGGTCGTCAGGCCCGGCTGTTTGCCGGCGTCGGTGGCCAGGTGGATTAATTCCTGCTGGTCCTGGGCGATACCGGTAAACAACGCCGCGCCGGGGTTATTACTGAGGATGCCTTTAACAATAAGAAATAAAACCAACAAAACTAGCAAGCCGCCGCCGAAATATACGGCGCGCATGATAGTAGAATCGTTGCCGGGCAAATTCAATGAAAGACCGGGGGATGGTTCGCCAGGGTGGGTAATGAAGTCGTAAGGCTGCGGTTGAGATTGCGGCTGCGTCTGCGGCTGCGGCGTGGGACCAACTGCCGGTTCGGCAGGCGGCGCTGAGGGCGGTACGGGTGGTACCGGGGGCTCGGGTGGTGATTGTGGAGGCATGACCTTAATTAAACCATAAGCTTCACGCCCAAGTGAAGCGCGGCCCGGAATAGTCTGTTATTCTGTTGTCATGAACAAGCAGCAGAGGCTGGTGCTGGTAGTTAGTATCCTGGCTTCGTTCGTGGCTTTCCTGGACGGGGCGATCGTGAATGTGGCCCTGCCGGCTATCCAGCGTGACCTGGGCGGCGGCCTGGCCTCGCAGCAGTGGATCGTTGACGCCTACCTGCTGACGCTGGGCTCTCTGATCCTGATTGCCGGCTCATTATCTGACCTATTGGGCCGGAAGAAAATCCTGGCGTTCGGCCTGACGGGCTTCGCGGTTGCCTCTCTGATCTGTGCTTTGGCACCTAACAGCGGCCTGCTGATTGCCGCCAGGGCGCTACAAGGTATTGCCGGCGCTCTGCTGGTACCCAGTTCGTTGGCTCTTATAATCGACACTTTTTCGGGGGCCGCCCAAGGCAAGGCGATTGGCAGTTGGACGGCTTGGACGGGGATTTCGTTTATTATTGGGCCTTTACTGGGTGGATTCTTGGTTGATTCGGCTTCGTGGCGCTGGATTTTTGCCATCAATTTACTGCCGATCGCGGTTACTTTGTACCTGTTAAAGGGCGTGAAGACCGGCGGGGCTAAACCCTCTGGGACGACTGTCGATATCACCGGTGCCCTATTGTGCGCCCTAGGCCTGGCCGGCTCGGTTTTTGCCCTGATCGAGCAGCCGCATTACGGCTGGGGCAGCCCGCTGATTTATTTGCCGTTAGTCACAGGACTCTTATTATTGGTTGGTTTCTTGGCTTATGAAAAACGGGTCGAGCACCCCATGCTGCCGCTCAGCCTCTTCCGTAACCATAACTTCAGCGTTGGGAACGTGGCCACGCTATCGGTCTATGCCGGGTTGACGGCTTCGACTTTCCTGCTAGTAGTCTTCTTGCAGCAGGTGGCCGGCTACTCGGCATTATCGGCCGGACTGTCGCTGCTGCCAGTAACGATAATCATGTTCTTGGTATCACCCCGGGCGGGGGCGTTGGCGGGCAAGTACGGGCCGAGATTGTTTATGGGTTTTGGGCCGCTCATCGCGAGTATCGGTTTCTTGATGATGCTTCATATGCAGGGAGACATTAAATACTGGACGGGTCTTTTCCCGGCCATAGTGATTTTTGGTCTTGGATTATCACTTACGGTCGCGCCGCTGACGGCTGCCATACTGGGCGACGTGCCGACGGCCCAGGCCGGAATAGCCTCGGCCGTCAATAATGCCGTCGCCCGGGTCGCCGGTTTGGTCGCCGTGGCCGCGATCGGTGCCGTAGTAGCCGCCCAATTCAGCTCGAATCTTGATAGGTTTTCCAGGGTTTGGCAACTTGACCCAGTTGCCATATCAATGGCAAACCAGGCGCCGTTGGTAATAACGCCCCCAAAACCTTATCAAAACACGAAAATCTATCGTTTAGGCCTGGAGGAAGCCTCGGTTTCGGCTTTTCACTCCGGTATCGTGACTATTGCCGGACTGCTCGTTGTCGGCGGGGCGGTATCCCTTATAGGTATTAAAAACCCGGACCGCAGCAAGCTATCTTCGCCATCCTCATAACGCTCATGCTAGTCACCAGCGGTTATTAGCTATAAGCTATTGGTATGGACGCTGTCGAAGAGGTTAAATCACGTTTGAGCATCGAGGATGTAATTGCCGAATATGTCCAGCTCAAACGGGCTGGGCGGAACTGGCGCGGGCTAAGCCCATTCAGTAATGAGAAAACACCAAGCTTCATTGTCAGCCCTGAGAAACAGATCTGGCACGACTTCAGCTCGGGCAAGGGCGGCAACATGTTCAGCTTCATCATGGAAGTCGAGGGCCTGGAATTCAAGGGTGCGTTGGAGCTGCTGGCGCGCAAAGCCGGTATCGATATCGAACAGTACCGGAGCAAAAGTACGGGTCCGCGCGGCCCGGATAAGGAAAAATTGTATTCAGTCCTAGAAACGGCCGCCCATTTTTACCAAGTACAGTTCTCTAAGAATAAAACAGCCCTTGAATACGTCTTCAAGAAACGCCAGTTTACCAAAGAAACCGCCCTGGAATGGCGGCTCGGCTACGCGCCCAATAACGGCTCGGCGCTCTTGGATTTCCTGAAGACCAAGAGCTTCAGTGAGGACGATATTAAGCGGGCCGGCCTCAGTGCCCGGAGCTACCGCGGCGGCATGCAGGACATGTTCCGTGGCCGGCTGATGATTCCGTTGCAAGATCCCCAGGGGCGGATCATAGGTTTCACGGCCCGCCAGCTCGATGATGACGATCCGGGCGCGCCCAAGTATATCAATACGCCGCAGACGGTTTTGTACGACAAGAGCCGCCATATTTACGGTTTGCACCTGGCCAAGGAAACGATCCGCAAGACCAAATTCGTGGTTATCACGGAGGGCAATCTCGATGTTATCGCCAGCCACCAGGCCGGCGTGCGGCAGGTCGTGGCGACAGCTGGCACCGCGCTGACCGAGCCCCATCTCAAGGCTTTGAGCCGTTTTACAGGTGATATTCGCCTGAGTTTCGATGCTGACAAAGCCGGGCTGGCCGCTACCGAGCGGGCGATCCCGATTGCCAGCCGGGTCAAAGTTTCGCTCAGCATCATCGATATTCCAAGCGGCAAAGACCCTGACGAGCTGATCAAACAGGATCCCAAGTTATGGGAAACAGCGATTACCAAGAACCAATACGCCCTGGATTGGCTGATGGCGCGCTACAGCAAGCTGCTGGACATTGGCTCGGCGCAGGGCAAACGGGAGTTCAGCGACATTTTATTGCCGGTGGTGCGGAGTTTGTCGGATGAGGTCGAGCGCGACCACTACCTGAATGCCATCGCCAAGACCATCGACGTCAGCCGCGAGGCGCTGGAACAAAAGTTCCAGAAGACCGCCGGGGCGGACCCGCAAACCCGCCAGCGCCGCGTCAAAGCCACGCCGCAACAGATAGACAAGAAGGCCGTCGAGAACCGCAAGCTGCAGGATAATTTCCTCAGTTTGGTGCTGATGCGTCCGACGCTGCGCGAATTTCTTGAATTGATGGAGGCAGAGATGCTGTATACCGACGACGGGCGGGCTTTGCTGGAATTCCTACGCGCCAATCCCGATTTCGATGGCAAAAAAGACCTCGCGGCAGTGCAAAATTTGGCCGATTATGTTAAAATAGAAGCATTACTCTACGAGGAACTCTACCAGGGTCTCGAGCTTAACGAGCTTCATTACGAAGCCGCTCGATTGCAGGCACGACTGATAGAACAATTTATAAAAACGCAGAAAGCCAAACTGTCCCAATCTCTTGAAACCGCTGACGAAGCGACGACCCGGACATTACTGGAACAAGCCAAAAAATACGATTCACTACTTAAACAAGTCAAAGGAGCTGCCAATGCCTAAGCCCAAAGCCAAAGCCCAAGCCAAAAAACCGGCCGAAGAACAACTGACCCCGGAACAACACCGACAAAAACTAATCGACCTCGCCAAGAAGGAAGGCCACGTTTCCCAGCAGGATATTTTCGCGCTGATACCGGAAACCCCGGAAAACGCCGAAGCCCTCGATGCCCTTTACACTGAACTGGCTGACAACAATATAGAAATCACCAGCACCGAGCCCAACGCCGCTAATTTCACCGCCGAATGGGAAGCCGAAGAAACCGAAGAGGAAGTCGTGGCCACCAATACGCCCGTCTACCTCGACGATGACGTGGCCGATGACTCAGTCCGCTTATACCTGCGCGAAATCGGCAAAATCCCGCTGCTTAACGCCGAAGAAGAGTTAGCCCTGGCGCAGCGCGTCGTAGCCGGTGACAAGCTGGCCAAAGACCAGATGGCCGAAGCCAACATGCGCCTGGTTGTCTCTATCGCGAAACGCTATGTCGGACGCGGCCTCGACCTGCTCGACCTTATCCAGGAAGGCAACACCGGCCTGCTGCGCGCCGTCGAGAAGTTCGACCCTGACAAAGGCTTCAAATTCTCGACCTACGCCACTTGGTGGATCCGCCAGGCCATCACTCGCGCCATCGCCGACCAGGCCCGGACCATTCGTATCCCCGTCCACATGGTCGAGACAATTAACAAGCTGCTGCGTACCCAGCGCCGCCTGACCCAGGAACTAAACCGCGAACCGTCCAACGAAGAAATCGCCAAAGAAATGGAAATCGACGTCGACAAAGTCGAGCATATCATGAAGATCAAGCAGGACATTTCCAGCTTGGACGCTTCGATCCGCGATGACGAGGAAGACTCCGTTCTGGCCGATTTCATCGAAGACGAAGACACCGTTTCACCGGAAGAATCAGCCACCGGCCAACTGCTCAAGGAACAGGTTAAGGACATGCTGTCCGCCCTGACCGAACGCGAGCAGAAAATCCTCAAACTCCGTTTCGGCCTGGAAGACGGCAAGAGCCACACGCTCGAAGAAGTCGGCCAGGAATTCTCCGTCACCCGCGAACGCATCCGCCAGATCGAAGCAAAGGCGTTAGCCAAGCTCCGCAAACACCGCGACGCCAAAAAACTTCACGACTACATCAAGTAACTAGAGCACTTTCTTGAAGTAGTAACCATCCTTCTCGTAGCCGTTTTTCTGGTAGAACTTGTGGGCGCCCTCGTATTGGAAGCCAGACTCGATATAGACGCGGTGATAATCGTGCTCGGCGGCAATGCTCTCTATGCCTTGGATGAGTTGTCTGCCCAAGCCGTGCTCGCGGAAGTCAGGGTCGACATATAGCTCATCAACCTGCATTATCGGCTGCGGGTATCGGACAACTAAACGGGCGGAAGCGGTAATGAAACCGGCAAGCTTATGGTCTTCCTCGGCGACCAGAATGAAATTGTCTTTGCTGGCGATAACTGCTTGCAATGAATCACTATTCAACTTTGAATACCGCTCCACCTCCATGAAAGCGTCATATAGAGCCATCAGGTTCGCGTGATCTTCTAAAACCGCTTCGCGTATCAACATGATTAAATTATAACCCGTGTTAGTTATTGGTCGCTTATGACCGGCCCGGATTGTATACTGGCTAGAATGAAGATTATTGGAATAGCTGGCACTAACGGCTCGGGCAAGGACACTGTCGGGCATATCCTGGCTGATGACTACGGCTATCTTTTCATATCGGTAACGGATGTCTTGCGGGAAGAAGCCCTCAAGCGCGCGATTGAACCCAGCCGCGAAAACTTGCGCATGATCAGCGCCGAGTGGCGCCGCGAAACCGGCCAGCTCGGTGTCCTGGTCGATAAGGCCGTGGATAAATTCGAGCGAGAGCAGGGCAACTACACAGGTCTCGTAATGGCCAGCCTGCGCAACCCCGGCGAAGCCGACCGCGTCCACGAACTTGGCGGCAAGGTTATCTGGATAGACGCCGATCCGAGGATCCGTTACGACCGTATCCAGGCCAACGCCGCCGCCCGCGGCCGGGCCGCCGAAGACGCCATGCCTTTCGAGCAATTCATAGCCGACGAAACCACCGAAATGAGCCAATCCGGCGACGCCGCCACCCTCGATATGTCGGCTGTCAAAGCCCGCTCTGACACCTCAATCATCAATAACCAGGACGACCTGCAAAACCTCAAAACACGCCTAGAAGAGGTCTTGAACGACCTAACCGGCCCAGATCCCAAATAAACAAAAACCGCTATTGTTTATTACACCTAAATCTGTTATAATAATTGAATTATGACAGACCCTGAGGTTACGCATATAGTCGAGGCCCAAGCGGAGATAGTTTACTCCGGCAAAGCTTTGGGTAACGTTGACACCCGAACTCAGTTCGGAGACCCAGAAGTAGCGCTAGTTAATCGGCAGAGACTGATTGATGTCCTTGACCCGGCCCACTATGTCCTGCAGGTCGTTCAACTGGGTCCTGACTTCTTGGACCTGAGCGATATTGCAGATGAAGACCTCGAACCTAGCTACCCGACAGACGGCTTATTTATCAATAGGCCCAATATAGCTCTCGGTCTTAACACGGCCGACTGCAGTGCTATTACCATGTATGACGCCCGTGAAGGCGGCGCGATGGGCCTCATCCATGGTGGTCGGCAAGGTGTTGACGGCGATATCCACCTGGCGGCGCTGGAACACATTACAGGCGTTCGCGGGGTCCCCAAGGAGCACTTACGACTCCATTTCGCGCCAGCAATCCGCGCGGCATCGTATTATTATCCAGAATTATCGGCTGAACAAATGGCCGATCCCAAATGGAAAGATTTTATTACCCTAGCGCACGGCAATTATCACATTGATTTGCTCGGGCGTATCATACGCGAACTCACCGACGCCGGCATCGAGCCAGAACAGATGGAAATCAATCCTATAGATGTCGGTGCGCACCTGGGCTATTTCTCCCACGCCCGCAGCAATAGAACCGGTGAACCGCGGGGGCGCAATGGCATCGCTGCCGTGCTCCGTCCGGCCATCGCGGCTTAGGGCTATTTAGTAGCACCGATATATGTGGCTTCGCGAGGCAGGGAGCTATAACCCGGTGCCCGCTTGAGGCCCTGGTCGAGTAAACCGTATAATTGCCGGAATGCTTCGGCGATTTGCGGACTCTCGATTATCATACCGATTGCTTCCTTGCCGAAAGACATGATTGCCAGCTTGTCACCGTAAGCGTTCCATTCGACCGGCGTGGTGTAATCACCAGCTTTGATCCAGGTTCTTGTCAGCTTCATGAACGGATCGCTCTCGCGGTAGTTCTTTGGGGCTTTGGGGCGGTCTGGTGTGATAGCGTAGCGTTTGATGCCGGCTTTTCGGGCCATATGCCTAATCTCGCTCATGTACTCAAAATCATAGAGGTCCATATTGTAGTCCGGCCGGATAATGTAAATCGGCCGCCTGGTTTTGATCTGATCCATGTAAATATCTTTTAGCTCACTCTCGCCTTGGAAAAACCTGACACCTGGCCGCTCGTTACCGTCGAAATATTGTGATAGCATGTCTGGCATTAAGGCGTGCAATTGCCGCTCCTGCTGTAGGGCAGCGTCGCGTCGCTGTTTGGCTAGTTTCTCTAGTGCGGTCGGCGGCTCGGCCTGGAAAACATATCTTTTATTTTGCCTAAAGCGTTTCACAAGGCCGAATTCTAATAATTTCTCGAGCACGTTATAGGTATTGGTGCGAGATTCGCCGAGTGCCTGCGCGATAGCAGGAGGGGGGCCAGCACCTTGCTTGGCCAAAAACGCGTAAGTTTTGGCCTGCTGAGGCGTTAGTCCGATATTAGATAGCAGTTCAATATCCATATTAGAAGCATAG
>DASRLG010000064.1:0-15508 GCA_035648575.1 Candidatus Dormiibacterota bacterium | reverse complement strand
GTATAGCGACCTGCCGGCCCTGGCTTACAAGCCCGCTAACGTCACGACCCTGGAAGGGCTGTTATGGCCCGATTCTTTCCAAAAGAATTCGTCAACCGCGCCATCGTTCATTATTCGCGAATCGTTGGTCGAGATGGGGCAACACCTGACGCCTGACGTCCAAGCCGCTTTTGCCAGCGAGGGCCTGACCACTTACCAGGGATTAACGCTGGCCTCAATCGTTGAGCAGGAAGTTAATAAACCGACCGACCAGACACAGGTCGCCCAGGTCTTCCTATCACGCCTGAAGGCCAACACTACCTTAGGCTCAGATGTCACCGCCAACTACGGCGCGATTGAAGCCGGCCAGCCGCCAAACCTACGCTATGACTCGCCGTACAACACCCTTATTCATAACGGTTTGCCGCCAAGCCCGATCAGCACGGTAAGCCTTAACGCCCTGACGGCCGCCGCCCATCCGGCTGCTACCAACTGGCTGTATTTCGTCACCGGCGATAACGGCACTACCTATTTCTCGACCAATTTGCAGGACCACCAGACGCAAACCCAGCAATATTGCCACAAACTTTGCGGCCAATAACCCCGGTTTAATCTTTAAACGATGAATAACAGGGGCGCGTAAGCATAAAAGCCTTGCATGAGGTCTGGTTTTTGCTACAATGGACGGGTAGCTTTAACAGGGGTAGGCGTTTTGCGCGTCCCGGTTTCGGCTACCTTTCCGGGGGATATTTCAAGCTAAGGCAAACTTGCCATTGGTTAATTTAAACGTTTGTCCGGAAAGTATTGGCACGCCAGCAGGCTGCCAGGAGATTGTATTAGTACGACTCATTCTTCAACGGCTACTGATCGCTTAAACGTGCCGGCGGGTGTCCGCTCGGCCAAGGCGTATCGTTACCTCGAATCGAAATTGCGCCGCAAGGCAACCCGTCGCCGGGCCATCAAGGTCGGCCTGGTATTATCAAACGTCGTCATTCTCGGTATTATCTTGACTTTCGTGCTGCAGAACCCGCACGCCAACACCCAATCAGCATCCTTATTAAGTGACAACCCGCCAGCCAGCGTCAATAATCCCTTGGACCAGGTGTCATCAACCGATATTGCTCAAACCGTCGCCCAACTGAACGCCTTGCCGGAGACCACGGCTATCGCCAACCAGGCCCAGTCCCAGGCCGCCGATATCGCTATCGCCGCCTCCAATGACAATGTCCTGACCAAGCCCCAGGTAGTAGCCACTTCTCTCAAGTCACGGTCTGACATCCAAACCTATACCACTCAGGGCGGCGATACTATTTCCAGCCTGGCGACCAGGTTCGGCGTTACATCTGATAGCATCCGCTGGTCAAACGGTTTGACGGGTGATAACGTAGCGGCTGGAACCGCGTTGACCATCCCGCCGGTCAACGGCATCGTCTACACTGTTAAGTCCGGTGACACAGCCGATAGCCTGGCGGCCAAGTTTAACGCCAACAAAGACCAGATTATCGCCTATAACGACGCCGAAATTTCCGGTCTGCAAGTCGGCGAGCAAATTATTATCCCTAACGCCAGCGAGGCGGTTGCCGGTACTAGCGCGTCTACTATCGCTTCCGGAGCCAGCGGCTTCCCTTGGGGCAGCGGACCTATCTATGGCTCCAACGGCTATGATTATGGCTACTGCACCTGGTATGTCGCCACCCAGGTAGCCGTGCCGGCCAACTGGGGAAATGCCAGCACCTGGGCCTATTACGCCCGTTTGAGCGGCTGGGGTGTCAGCCAAGCGCCGACTGTCGGCGCTATCGCCCAGACAGGTAATGCCGCCGGCGGCGAAGGGCACGTGGCTATCGTAACCGGCGTTAACCCTGATGGCACGATCCAGATACGTGATATGAACGGCTTAGCCGGCTGGGGCCGGGTCGGTGTCGGTACAGTTCCGGACGGCCTCTTCCAGAACTTCATTACGCACTAGAGCTAGACCGGTGACCCTAAACCCGTTACCCTAGTAGTTATGAGTTTCATTGATAAAGTTAAGGTGACGGTGATGGCTGGCGCTGGCGGCAACGGCAAGCTTAGCTTCCGGCATGAAAAGTTCATCGACAAAGGCGGTCCTAACGGCGGTGATGGCGGTGATGGGGGTGACATCGTCCTATCGGCCAGTCGCAACCAGAACACCTTAGCGGCCTTTCGCTATCAAAAAGAAGTTAAGGCCGATGATGGCCAACCCGGTGACAAGCAGCGCATGCATGGCCGTAGTGCCAAGGACCTGATTGTTGCCGTGCCGGTCGGAACGATAGCTACCGCCGATGATGGCACGGTCGTAGCCGACCTAGTGGAAGACGGTCAGCAGACAGTTGTCGCCAAAGGCGGCCGCGGCGGCTTCGGCAACGCCCACTTTGTTTCATCACGGCGCCAGGCGCCTAACTTCGCCGAGAAGGGCGAACCGGGCGAGGTTTTCGAGCTCCAGCTGGAGCTAAAAATGATCGCCGACGTCGGTCTTGTCGGCCTGCCCAACGCCGGTAAATCAACATTACTTAGCAAGTTAAGTAATGCCCGGCCGGAGGTAGCGGATTATCCGTTTACTACGCTGACGCCCAACCTCGGCGTCGTTGATATCGACAAAGACACCAGCGTCCTGCTGGCTGATATCCCCGGCCTGATCGAAGGCGCGGCCAAAGGCAAAGGCCTGGGCCACGACTTCCTGCGCCACATCGAGCGCACCGCCGTCATCCTCCATCTGATCGACGCTTATACCGAAGACGTGGCCGCGGCCTACCGGACGATCAAGGACGAATTGGCGGCTTACCAGCCGGACCTGGCCAAACGCCCGGAAATCGTCGCCCTGACCAAGGTAGAGGGCCTGGACAGCGAAATCATCGCCGACCTGACCTCTCAACTAGCTAGAGCCGTACCCAAGAAAACCCCGATTTTCGCCATCTCGTCCCAGGCTGGCACCGGGCTCCAGCAACTGCTGTTCACCATCAAGGATACTGTTCAGGAAGTCCGTGCACGACCATCGGCCAAGGCTAAAAAACCGGATATACCCGTCCTTACCATGACCGACACCTCTGACGCCTGGCAGGTCAAGAAAGCCGGCGACGGTTTCATAATCACCGGCCCGCGTATAGAAAAATTCGCCAAACGAACTGACTTCGATAACGAGCAGGGCGTCCAGCGCCTGCGCGACATCATGCGCCGTGCCGGTATCCTCCACGAACTTCGCCGCCAGGGTGTGGCTCCCGGCCAGAATGTCCAGATCGGTTCCGACTCAACCCGCAACTTTCCTTACTAGCCAACCTAGTCTCGGGTTAGATGTTACACTGGTGGGTACGTATGGCGGCCAGCTTTTTCTTCTATGATCTTGAGACTTCGGGGTTTAATCCTCGGTCGGCGCGGGTGATGCAATTCGCCGGGCAAAGGACGGATTTGGAGCTGAAGCCTGTCGGCGAGCCGGTCAACGTGCTTATTAAGCTATCACCGGACACCCTGCCGGAGCCGGACGCTATACTGGTCACCGGTATTACACCGCAGCAGACGTTAGCTGACGGCGTAACCGAAGCCGAGTTCCTGAAGCTGTTTTACGATGAAGTCGTCCAGCCGAACACCATCTTCGCCGGCTTTAATAGTGTCCGTTTTGACGATGAATTCGTGCGTTTCCTTAACTACCGCAATTTCTACGATGCCTACGAATGGCAGTGGAAAGACGGCTGTTCGCGCTGGGATATATTAGACATAGTCCGGATGACGCGGGCGCTCCGGCCGGAGGGAATCGAATGGCCGTTCGCGCCTGACGGTAAGCCGGCTAACAGATTAGAATACCTGACAAAAGTTAATAAACTTGAGCATAGCAACGCCCATGATGCCCTAAGTGACGTTATGGCCACGATCGACGTAGCCAAACTGGTCCGCGGCAAGCAAAAAGACCTGTTTAAATACCTGCTGGGGTTGCGTGATAAGAAAAAGGTCGCCGAACTGGTCCTCAAAGGCGCGCCGTTCGTTTACACTTCGGGCCGTTATAGCAGCCAGTACGCCCACACGACGGCCGCGGTTTTGCTCGACAAACATCCGCAATCAGACGCCGCGCTGGTTTATGATTTGCGGGTCGACCCGACGCCGTTTATGCAAATGGATGTTGATCAAATCGTCCAGGCCTGGCGCTTCACCAGGGACCCAGATGCCGTCCGCCTGCCGGTCAAGACCCTGAAATATAACCGTTGCCCAGCCATAGCCCCCCTCGGTGTAATCAAAGACCAGGTCGTACAGGAACGCCTGCAATTACCACTGGAAACCGTAACTAAACACCTGAAAGTTCTGCGTCAAGGCCAGGAGGCGTTCGCCAATAAAATCCAGGCGGCCGTCGCCCGCCTGGACGAAGAGCGGGAACAGACCCAGACGGCCCTGGTCACTGACCAGCTGACGGTTGACGGTCGGCTTTACGACGGCTTCATCGATAGCGCCGACAAGACAGTGATGCGGGCGCTTAGGGCCGCCAAGCCCGAAGAACTCGGCCAGTTCGCCGACGAATTCCATGACGGACGGTTGCGCGACCTGCTGCCTCTCTACAAAGCCCGCAATTACCCGCAGAGCTTAACTGAGGAAGAGAGGGCTTCGTGGGATGACTTCTGTCGGCGCAAACTCTTCGCTGGCGGCAACGACAGCCGGATAACCAAATACTTCGCCCGTTTGGAAGAGCTGGCAAAGACTAAGCTAAGTGGTGAGAAACAATACTTACTGGAGGAACTTCAACTATACGGCCAATCTATCGTGCCGTATGCTGCAGACGATGATGCAGCAGGCTAGCGTCTATGGACCGGTGCGGTGCGGTCGCTTTGCCCAGCTCTATGATCCGGCGCAAAGGCGCTTTGAGTATCAGGGCTAACGCCATCAACACCGGCGCTATAACCAGCCAGTCCTGAAACGAGATTTGGATATTAGTCCCTGGGATTATGCCCAGGACCAGAAACGAATACATTCGGTGCCCCTTTGAGACCTCACAGCCTCTTACTTTTGCTGTTATTTGATTTGCATTATACACCTAATTGTCAAGCCGTCAAGTATGTTCTATTAATTCTTATGCTTGAGGCGGGTGACTTAATAGGGGTCGACTTATTCGAAGTTTTCGAGTATAATTGATCGATTCGAGGGAGAGAAATTAGTGGCAGACGAGATCGTAGTCAAAGGCGCGCGGGAGCATAATCTCAAGAATATTGACGTTAATATTCCGCGTAACCAACTGGTAGTCATCACCGGCCTGAGCGGGTCGGGGAAGTCCAGCCTGGCGTTTGATACTATCTACGCCGAAGGCCAGCGGCGCTATGTCGAGTCGCTGAGTTCCTATGCCCGCCAGTTTCTAGGGCTGATGGAGAAGCCCGATGTCGACCAGATTGACGGCTTGTCGCCGGCGATTTCGATTGACCAGAAATCGACTTCGCGCAATCCACGTTCGACGGTCGCGACGGTGACAGAGATTTATGACTACTTACGCCTGTTATTCGCGCGCATCGGCGTGCCGCACTGTCCGGTTGACGGCAGCGCCGTGGTCCGCCAGACGACTAACGGCATCGTCGACCAGATCATGTCCACTACGGCCGATAAACGACTGATGGTTCTGGCACCTGTGGTGATTGATAAGAAGGGTGCTTTCGAGCATATACCGGAACAATACCAGCGGGCCGGCTTCGCGCGCGTGCGGGTGGACGGCGTCGTCTACGCTCTGGATGAGTTTCCGACGTTAGACAAAGCCTACCGCCACCGCATCGAAGTCGTGGTCGACCGCTTGGTTAATAACGCCGACAGCCGCGGCCGCTTGGTCCAGTCCGTCGAACAGGCCCTGGAAATAGCCGAAGGCCGGGTCGTGATACTAGACGCCGACAACGACGAGACCTGGTCTTACAGCCTAATGTACGCCTGTCCGGATCACCCGGAAGTGACGATTCCGGAGCTAGAGCCGCGGACTTTCAGCTTCAATAGCCCTCATGGCGCCTGTCCGGTCTGTACCGGTCTCGGCAACCGACTGGAAGTCGATCCTGAACTGGTTATCCCGAACGGCAAGCTGACCATTGCCGAAGGTGCCATCCGGCCGTATAACCGTATCAATGTCGACAACTGGTATATGAAGAAACTGCAGGCCGTGGCCGAAAAGTATAACTTCTCGCTGCACGTGCCGACCGGAGAACTGACGCCCGAGCAGCTCAACCTGATCATGTACGGTACTGGCAAAGAGACTTTCCGAGTGGCCCTCGGCATGGGCCGGTCGTTCGAGACTACTTACGAGGGCGTGGTACCGAACCTGGAACGGCGTCACAAAGAAACCGATAGTGATTTCATCCGGCGTGACATCGAGCGTTTCATGCAGGAGAAGCCTTGCCACGCCTGCCACGGTTTGCGTCTGAAGCCGGAGGTTTTGGCTATTACTATCGGCAAGGAATCAATTATGGACATCTGTTCGTTGTCGATCGATGACGCGCTGGCGTGGTTCAAGGGTTTGAAATTGAACGAAAAGGAAGCCAAAATCGCCCAGCTGATCCTCAAGGAAATCGGCGCCCGGCTGCAATTCCTGCAGGACGTCGGATTGAATTATCTCAACCTGTTGCGCGGCGCGACGACGCTGAGCGGCGGCGAGGCCCAGCGTATCCGTTTGGCGACGCAGATTGGGTCGGGGCTAATGGGCGTGCTGTACGTGCTGGATGAGCCGAGCATCGGCCTGCACCAGCGGGACAACGCCCGGCTGATCAGGACTTTGAAACACTTGCGCGACCTTGGCAACACCGTCATCGTCGTCGAGCACGACGAAGAAACCATTCGCACGGCCGATTACCTGCTGGACATCGGTCCCGGAGCCGGCATTCATGGCGGGGAAGTGGCCGCCGCCGGCTCACCGGCCGAAGTCACGAAGACCAAGGGCAGCATCACGGCCGAATATTTATCAGGTAAAAAATCAATCGCCGTGCCCAAGAAACGCCGTCCCGGCAACGGCAAATCGCTAATCATCAAAGGCGCCCGCGAAAACAATTTGCAAAACGTCACCGCCGAAATCCCGCTTGGCAAACTGGTCGTGGTCAGCGGCGTCAGCGGTTCCGGCAAATCCAGCCTGATCAATGACATCCTAGCCAAAGAACTGTTGGCCAGGCTGCACCGGGCCAGCACTGTCCCCGGCCGCCACGATGATATCGAAGGCATTAAGTTGCTGGACAAGGCTATCATCATCGACCAGTCACCAATCGGCCGCACGCCCCGCTCCAACCCGGCTACTTATACCGGCCTGTTCACGCCGATCCGCGAATTATTCGCCAGCATGCCCGAGGCCAAGCTGCGCGGCTACAGTGCCGGCCGTTTCAGCTTCAATGTCAAAGGCGGCCGCTGCGAGAACTGTGCCGGCGACGGCATCATCAAGATCGAAATGCACTTCCTGCCGGATGTTTACGTGCCCTGCGAAGTCTGCCACGGCAAACGCTACAACCGCGAAGCTCTCGAGATCCACTACAAGGGCAAGACCATTAGCGACATATTGGCCATGACCTGCGACCAGGCGCTGGAATTTTTCGCCAACATCCCCAGCATCGCTCGTAAGCTGCAAACCCTGGTCGACGTCGGCATCGGTTACATCACCCTAGGCCAGTCGGCCACTACGTTGAGCGGCGGCGAAGCCCAGCGCATCAAGCTATCGACCGAACTGTCGCGCCGACCGACCGGCAGGACGCTTTATATCCTCGACGAACCGACGACCGGCCTGCACATGGCTGACGTCGACAAGCTGCTGCACATGCTGCACGCCTTGGTCGAGGCCGGCAACAGCATGGTCGTTATCGAACACAACCTGGACGTCATCAAAAACGCCGACTGGATCATTGACATGGGGCCGGAAGGCGGTGACGCCGGCGGCCAGATCATCGCCGAGGGCACTCCCGAACAGGTTGCCAAAATCAAAGACAGCTACACGGGCCAATATTTAAGCAAGATGCTTTAAGGATACTTATTTTTGCTGGTCGCGCTGGCGTTTCTTGAGGATGGCTTTAACCAGGTGGTAGATAGTAGGCCCCAGCGTGATGACTACGACGGCCGCTACGGCCAGCATGATGTAGTGGTCGAGGTTGGGGATTCGACGGCCGAACCAGTAGCCTACCAGGGTTACGGCGGCGGCCCAGGCGGCGTCGCCTATGGCGTCGAAGACGAAAAACTGCTTGTAATCCATCTCGGCCACCCCGGCTACGGCTGGGGCGAATGTCCGGACTATCGGTACGAAATGGGCTATCAGCATGGTTTTGCTGCCGTGCCGTTCATAAAAATCTTCGGCTTGCTGGACATACTGTTGCCGGAAGATGATGCCGTCGGGTTTGCGGAATAACCGCCGGCCATAACGTTTGCCGATATGATAACCGGTATTATCGCCTAGGATGGCCGCCAGAGCGATCACCAGTATAGTAGTTAACAGGGGTAATCTACCGGTGGCAGCGAAAACTCCGGCACCCAATAACAGGGTATCACCGGGGAAGAAAAAGCCGATGAACATGCCCGATTCGCCGAAGATGAGGGCGGCTATCAAGACTAGGCCGCCGGCTTGAATAAGGTGGGTAACGTCGAACATGTCCCTCAAGCTTATCGCTTTATGGCTGTACCGTCCAGCCATATCTGTTATAATGGATCAAAAGCTTTTATAAGATTTCAATTAAGAAGAGGTATTTATCCCATGTCCCAAGATTCCATCAGCTTGACCCTTGAGCCGCGTACTGTAACCGGCAAGGCCGTCAAACATTTGCGGCGCGAAGGCCAGATCCCGGCCGTGATCCATGACCACGGTAAGCCTTCGCTGCACGTTCAAGGCAACGGAGTGGCGATGCTAAAGGTTTGGCGGCAGGCCGGCAAGCACCACCCGATCGAACTGAAAACCGGCGACCAGAGCTTCGTCGCCCTTATCAAAACCGCCGAATTCGACCCTAAGAAGCACCTGCTGACCCATATTGTCTTCAATGCTGTCGATAAGAACCAGAAGGTTGACGCCGAAATCCCGATTCGCCCGCGCTATGACGAAGGCAACGAGTCCAGCCCGGCCGAGCGCAACGGCCTGATAGTCCTGGCTCAACTTGAAGCGGTCCAGGTCAAAGCTATCGCTACCAAACTGCCTGACTTCTTCGAATATGACGCCGAGAAGCTGGTAGAAATCGGTGACCACGTAACAGTAGCCGACCTGACCATCCCCGAAGGCGTGGAGCTGGAAACGGCACCCGAGCACACCATCGCCACGGTCTACGAACCGAGCGCTTTGGCGGCTGCCAATGACGCGGCCGGCGGTGATGCCGAGGAAGAAGCGCCTGCCGAAGAAGGTGAAGCGGCCGAGGGCGAAGCCGGAACCGAAGCTGCCGAGGGCGAACAGAAGCCTGACGGAGAGTCGTCGGACGCTGACGCCAAGCCTGATACCGAAGCCAAAGCCGACTAGCGGGCAGGCAACGGGAGACCGATAATATACGTGCTATAGTAGTTTGAGTCTATGCCTCTATTTCACCCCAAGACACTTCTGGACAAAGCTTATGAGATCGGTATCCTTATCAAGGGTATCGACGGTGTATTGGAGCTGGTCGGCGGGGCTTTGGTGCTGCTGCTCAATCCCCATACTATTACCAACATCACCAACTTTTTGACACAGGACGCCCTGCAGGAAAACCCGCATAATATCATTGCTACGCATGTTCTCAAGCTCGGCAATCATCTGGCCGGCGGACATAACTTTTTTGCCGCCGCGTTCCTACTAACTCACGGATTAGTCAAAGTGGTGCTGGTGGCCTGCCTGCTGCTCAATAAGCTATGGGCCTATCCTTGGGCTCTTGGCGTGCTAGGCCTGTTCCTGGTTTACCAGGCCTACCTGCTAGTGACTAAGCCGACTTTTGGCATGGCTTTCCTGACAGTCCTAGACATCGTAATCATCGGGTTGATCTACCGCGAATGGCAACAAGTCCGCCGCGGCCACGCTCCCGGGACCAGCGTCGCCAAAGCCTGAATCATACTTCTATGAAGCCGCCGGACTGGTGGGCCCAGAGCTTGGCGTAGAGGCCTTTTTGCTTCAGCAGTTCGTCATGGGATCCCTGTTCGATGATCCGGCCTTTGTCTAGCACGATAATACGGTCCATGCGCTGGATGGTGCTTAGACGGTGGGCTATGACGACGGCTGTTTTGTCTTCCATAAGCTGCCATAGGGCTTTTTGGATCAACTGCTCGCTGCCGCTATCGAGGGCCGAAGTGGCTTCGTCCAGGACCAAGATCGGCGCGTTAGCTAGCATTGCCCTAGCAATCGCTACGCGTTGGCGTTGGCCGCCACTGAGCTTGACGCCACGCTCGCCCACCAAAGTATCATAGCCCTCCGGCAGTTCGTCGATGAAGTCGTTGGCGAATGATTTCTTGGCGACTTCCATGACTTCGGCAGCTGTCGCCGAGGGTTTGCCATACCTGATGTTATCGCTTATAGACCGGTGAAACAGTAACGGTTCTTGCGGTACGTAGGCTATGGCTCGACGCAAATCCTTTTGCTTGATATCGCGTATGTCTTGGCCGTCGATGTTGATTGAGCCGTCTTGGATGTCCATGAATCGTAGCAGCAACCTGGTTATAGTGGTTTTGCCGCCGCCGCTGGGTCCGACCAGTCCGACTTTCTCGCCGCTTTTGATTTGCAGAATGAAATGATTGAATAGAGCGGCCTGCTTACCCGCGTCACCGTAGCGGAAAGTCATATCATCGAAGTTGATGGCACCCTTGTCTATTAAGGATTTTTCGGCGAACGGCTTGTCCTGTACCAATGGCGACCGTTCTAGCAGCTCGGCCATTTCTTGTCCGTCGCCGGACACGACTTCCAGTTGCCGGACCATGTAGGTGCTGCTGCGCAGGTTTTCAATAATACGAAACGTATAAACCTGGAACAACAGGAAAGTCGCCACGCCTATACTGTTTCTATGAACGGCCACGATGCCGCCCACGAAAACTATCATCTGGAGCGTCACGCATAGGACTTCGATTATGAAGCCGTTGCGCACGGCCCGCCGCCAACTCCTTAAGAATAGACCGGCGCGCGTTTTATTAATTTTCTGGTAACGGGTAGTCTCGCGGTCTTCGGCGGCAAAAGTCTTGACGGTCAGGATGTTGGTTATGGCATCGGCCAATTCGCCGACTTGCTCGCTCTCCTTGGCTATGGCCGTCCGGCGCAGCGGCAACCTGAGTAGGGCGAATTTGACCACCAACAGGCTGGAAAACAGCCAAAACACAAAGGTAGTTATGCCGATAAAAGGACTGTAATAAGACATGATGCCAACGGAGATCAAAACGATAGTTATCTGTGGCAGTAGGTCGAAAAACACCGTGTCGTTAAAAGTCGTGTAAACTTTGGCGAAACGGCTGGCCATGGTCACTATCGAACCGCTAAAGTTGTCGGCGAAAAACGAGTAATCCTGATTCGACAAGTACTCGAAGCAGTCTTCATATAGGTTAGCTATGACCTTGGCATGCATGCTGGAGATCGGGTAGCCGTCCATTAGGTGGTTGAAACAGATCAGGATGAACTGAAAGCAGCCGGCGAATACCAGTAGCCCCACATTGACGACATGATGGTTTATGAGCTGGTTCAAGGCTATCGCGACCAACAGCGGCATGATGGTCGCCTTGAGCGCCAAGCCTAGGCTGAACAGCAAAGAACCCACGGTGAGGAACGGATAACGGCGCCAGTAACTCACGTACAACCGCAGGGTTTTCCAGTTCGGCGATTTGATCGGCGGGATTGGCGGCATAGTCTCTATTCTATCAGTTAGTCTTCGATGAAACCGCCGGATTGGTGGGACCACAGGCTGGCGTATTTGCCCCGCTTGTCGATTAGTTCCTGGTGCGTGCCTTGTTCGATGATCCGGCCTTTGTCGAGGACTATGATCTTGTCCATGTGCCGCAAAGTCGACAGGCGGTGGGCGATGGCGATCACGGTTTTGTGTTCCCACAATGCCTCGAGAGCCTGTTGGACCAGCAACTCGCTCTCGCTGTCCAAGGCGCTGGTGGCTTCGTCCAGCACCAGAATCGGCTTGTCATCCAAGAAGGCGCGGGCGATAGCTATTCTCTGCCGCTGACCGGCCGATAATTTGACGCCGCGCTCGCCGACCAAGGCGTCGTAACCTTCGCTGATTTTGACGATGAATTCATTGGCGTGGGCCTGCTTAGCCGCCGTTATGATGTCTTGCCGATCGACCGTTTTGTCGGTCGCGTAGGCGATATTATCGGCGACGCTTCTGTGAAACAGGCTCGTATCCTGGGGCACATACGATATCAGTGCCGACAAGTCCCTGGTATCGATGGGCACGCCGTCCAACAGTATCTGTTCCGGCTCGACCGGGTAGTAACCGAGCAATAGTTTGGTCAAAGTGGTTTTGCCGCTGCCGCTCTTGCCAACGATACCGATTTTTTCACCCTTTTTGAGGCTTAATTTAATGTCATCCAGAACCATCACGTCTTTTTTGTCGGGGTATGCGAAGTCCAGGCTTCGCAAGCTGAGGACGTCGTTAAACTGACGATTGTCTAGCAGGCGCTGTTGCTCTTCGTCAGCCTGCTGGATTATATTAACGTGGCCGAACAAGTAGGTATGGGCCTCCTCCATGCGGGCTGCCTTAAGGTTGAACTGCGCGAGTTGCCAGATCGCGTCCCAAATAGTCGTCGAAAACAACAACACGGCCGACAAAAAGGTGCTTAAAGCGGCTATGGAAATCTGGTGATGCAGGTATAGGTAAACATTCAAGCCGATGGTAACAGGCCAGATGAGGGCACGGACTATCATGCCCAAGGAGCCCCAAAAGACTACGTTCCAGATAAAAGACCGGCGGGCAGCCTGGATAGTTATTTCCTGCTCGGCACCGAGATTCTTGGTTTCGGCTGCTTCTTTCTGGAAGGATTTGATGTTGACGAAGTTAGCGATGGCGTCGATAATTTTGCCGTTTTTGGTGGACTGGATATCGGTCAGCTTTTTCTCATATTTAGTGCTGTTGCGAATCGTGACGCGGCCGATAGTGAACATGATCAACAGGCCGGCTACGAATACCACGCCGGTTTTCCAGTTTACGAAAATCAATATGATTATGAGCGATATTAAATTTACTAACTGCGAGGCATATTCCCAGAAAACATTTTGGCTGAAATCACGCAGCTCCTGCGAAATAGTCGTGATATAAGAAGCTACTTTGCCAGTGAATTTATCTACGAAATAAGGGTACGGCTTATGAATGATCCGCTGGAACAGGATTGTTTCGTAATCAAAACTGACACGGTTAAACAGCTTAAGATAAAGTAATTCGCTGAGGTGCCATATGATGTCATGGGCAACGCTGCAAAAAATCAGTATCCAAACGTAGATTACGGCGGAATGGGTTTGGGTTGGCGTGGCCGCCAGGCTGCCAACTAATTTACCTATGAATACCGGCACCACGGCCAGCAAAACGTTAGCGATCACGAAACTCGTGAATATAGCCGTCGCCCGCCACTTATAACGTTTGGCGTAGCTGAGGTATGACCGTATAGAGTAGTAGTCTTTGAGCTTAGTCATTGATGAAGCCTCCGGATTGGTGGGCCCATAACCGGGCGTAAGTGCCGTCCTTGTTGCTGAGAAGCTCTTTGTGCGAGCCCTGTTCGACTACCTGGCCTTCATCAAGGACGATAATGCGGTCCATCCTTTGAATCGTACTAAGACGGTGGGCGATGACAATAGCCGTGCGGCCCTCCATAAGTTTCCAGAGGGCATCCTGGATCAGTACTTCGCTCTCGGAATCTAGGGCCGAAGTGGCTTCATCTAGGACCAGGATCGGAGCATTCTTGAGCATGGCCCGGGCTATGGCTACGCGTTGGCGCTGCCCACCACTGAGCTTGACGCCGCGTTCGCCGACCAGCGTGCCATAGCCTTTGGGCAGCTGGCTGATGAACTCGTGGGCATTGGCCATTTTGGCTACGCCTTCGATGACTGATTGCTCGGCCCCGAGGCCGCCGTAACCGATATTTTCAGCTAATGTTCGGTGAAAGAGGATTGGCTCCTGTGACACATAGGCGATTCGTGACCTTAGATCCGATTGTCGAACATCGGCTATGTTCTGCCCGTCAATCGTTATCGCGCCATCTTGGACATCCATGAAGCGTAACAGCAGCTGGGTAATAGTGGTTTTGCCGCCGCCACTCGGCCCGACCAGGCCGACTTTTTCACCCGGCTTGACCTTTAAGTTCAGGTCTTTGAAAAGCGGCTGCTCCATGTTTTCCGGGTAAGCGAAAGCGACATCACGAAACGCGACCTCGCCGCGGCTCATTAAAGCTTCCTCTGGCTGTGGCGGATCCAGGACATCCGGTGTTATGCCCAGTATTTGTGTCATTTCGACCGAGTCGCCTAGACTGCGGTTGAGGTCGCGGACCAGTCGGCTGAACTGCAAAATCTGGCTGGTTATATTCTGGGTATAGCTAATTAACAAATAGAGCAGACTAGCACTAAAGTGGTAAGTAGTAATAGACAGCAATCCACCCAGCAACGCTATGACTTGGAAGCCGTTGGTTTGAACATGGCTCAAGGCTTCCGATTTCATAATCTCGACGGATAAAATATTGTTAGCTTTGAACAGGTTGCCGCTAACGTTCGCGAATCGCTTTGTCTCATATTTTTCACCGGCAAAAGCACGAATCGTACTAACGTTGGTGATAGCGTCGGCCAGAGCGGCGGTTTGGTGGCTTTCCAGCTCGGCCACCCGGGCGTTAAACGGTAATTGCTTGGACATGCGCCGCCACATCAATGCCAGGTAAACCAGCACTACTAGCAATAGCGCCAGAGCATACGCCCAGGCAATAAATGCCAGCACGCCGATGGCCACCACTACGGTAGTCAGGCTAGGCACAATATTCCAGATAAAGCTGTCCATCAATCGTTCATAAGCCGCGTTGAACTTATTGGTCTGCGATACCAATGCTCCGCCGAAGCGGTCGGCATGGAACCGTTGGCTCTGCACCTGTAGGTGATTAAATACGTCATTGGCTATGTCGCGTCGAATCTTAACCTCGTATTGCCAGACATAGTAGGCCTGCACCCGCCAAAAGACCACTCCCATGAACATAGCTGCTGCGAACCACCACAAGTATGGTATAAAAGTGCTAAAATGCAGCGCCTGGTGCCGGATATAAGCTGTCTGCAGCTTGCTAAAAACACGGGCCACGATAAGCGGCGGGATCATACTCTGCGTAATCACGGCTAGCACCGCCCCGATCGTGCCGACCAGGAATTCCGGCAGGTAGCGTCTGGTATAACGCCAATGTATATTTAACGTTTTGCGAGTGGTGGAAGTGGGTTTAATAGTCTTCATAGCACACTGCCTCCTGCAGTGCGGGTTGGTTTAATAGTGTAATTTGTAAAAGTTTTTGAGGCTTCGAGAGTTAGCACGCCGACGGGGCGGCAAAGTCGAGCAGGGATTTTGGTATGATGTACATTTTTGCCGCCTCCGGTTAAATCATCAGCTATTAAAAGACGATGAAATTGCTAATTAATACTTCCTATCGT
>DASRLG010000063.1:0-3593 GCA_035648575.1 Candidatus Dormiibacterota bacterium | reverse complement strand
CTATAACGACCGCCTGCGCACAATTTTTAGTAAATTTTTTACCCGGCCCGATACTTTCAGCCTCGGCGTCTGTAACGGCTGCCAGATGCTGGCCGCTCTCAAAGAGTTAATTCCAGGCGCTGAAACCTGGCCGGCTTTTCTCAATAACACGTCCGAACAGTATGAAGCTCGCGTCACGCTCGTCAAAATCAACGAGTCACCATCAATTCTTTTCAAAGGCATGACCGATTCAATCCTGCCGATCCCGGTCGCCCACGGCGAGGGCAAAGCCCAATTCACAGACAGCCAACAGATTAAATCAGCCCAAAAAGCCAACCTCGTCACCGCGCAATACGTCGACAATCACGGCCAAACAACTGAAACCTACCCGGCAAACCCCAACGGCTCGCCCGACGGCATAACCGCGCTGACAACACCGGATGGCCGGGCCACTATCCTGATGCCACACCCGGAACGGGCTTTCATGACCCGCCAGCTCTCCTGGCACCCTGCCGACTGGGGTCCTGACTCGCCCTGGCTCCAAATTTTCCGCAACGCCCGCGCCTGGACCGAGGAAAACCAAAAGACGCTTTAGCCCTGGCGCATGAAATTAATCATCTCGTCATACTGATCCTGCGTAAGCTTCTTGGCTTCCAGCAAAATGGTAAAAACTTCCGTCATCGTCATGGCAATTTCGACTTTGTAGCCAGCTTTTTCAACCAGCTGCTTGCCGCCCATTTCACGATCGAATAACAGATAAAAGCCGATAACTTCAAGTTCGCAAGCCTTGAATTGTGCGATAGACTCAATTTTCGAGTCCCCCTTAGTCACGAGGTCATCGATTATGGCAACTTTGTCGCCGGCTTTCCATTTACCTTCGATTGACTTGCCGGTACCGTGGTCTTTGACCTTGGCCCGTGGCTGTATAAGGGGACGATTAGTTTCGTAGCCGACAGCTGTCGCCAGAGGTATACCAGCCTCAGGAATGCCGGCCAAGAATACATCCTGTGGCAAATCCTGTACCATCTCGGCATAGATCGAAGTTATACTATGCAAAGCTTCGGGAAATGATTGGACAATTCTCATGTCTATATAGAAGGGTGCCACGATGCCGCTTTTTAGAGTAAACTGACCGAATTGCAAAATGCCGTACTTGTGCAGGCTTAGGGCAACATTGAGTTTGGTTTCATCTGTTACTGTGCTCATGTGTAATTCCTTTTTTTACCTATACTTATTAATTAAATCCCTGGATAATTCAGCTTCTTTGCGGGCGGCTTCGGCAAAGTCTTGGCCGCCGGATGCATACAGGATAGCCCTAGAGGAGTTAATGATCAGTCCGTCACCATTGGAATTCAGACCAGCCTTAACTGTAGCCTCTACATCACCTCCTTGTGCTCCCACGCCAGGCACCAAGAAGATCATCTCGTCACCGACCAATTGTCGAATTTCACTTAATTCCGCAGGGAATGTAGCTCCGACTACTAGCAGGCAATTGCCATTGACGTTCCATTCCTTGGCAACATTTTCAGCTACTTGAAAGTAAAGCTTCCGGCCGTTAACTTCGAGATCCTGAAACTCACCAGCCCCTTCGTTAGACATGCGGCAGAGAACAATAATACCTTTGTCCTTATGGTCCAACAGTGGCTGGAAAGCTATACGGCCTTCGTAGGGTTGAATAGTAATGGCATCGGCGCCGAGATAGTCAAAAGCGAAAGCTGCGTAATGGTTGTTGGTGTTACCGATGTCGCCGCGTTTGAAGTCCAGGATTATCGGAATGTGCGGATACTTCTCTTGGATGTAAGCGCAGGTCTTTTTAAGTTCCTCAACGCCGGCTGCACCTCGAGCCTCGTAAAAGGCCGAGTTCGGCTTGTAAGCGCAGACCAGGTCCGCTGTGGCGTCAATCACTTCCCGGTTAAAGTCGAAGTAGGGAGTCTCCGCCTGCCGTAAGTGTTCGGGCAGTTTGTCGATGTCCGGGTCGAGGCCAACGCACAGCAAAGAGTCGTTCTTGGTCCAGGCGGCTGATAGTTTGGTCTTAAAATCCATATACACGAATGTGGTTTTCATTTATTATACATGTAGATAGACAAGGAGCAGCATATGCCGAAACAGCCAGCCGTGTTCATGGACCCGGCCAAGACGTTTGACGACAACTTCGACAATGGACCGTTCCTGTCAGATGCTCCAGCTTACAAAAACACCGGTGAACCGTCATACAGCTTCTTAGGCCACAAATTATATTCGCCCTTCGGTATCGGGGCGGGTTCATTGCCGAACAGCAAGCATGTCCGTGGCGCGTTCGAGCGGGGTTTCGACGTCGTTTGCTATAAGACACAGCGCAGCGTGCCATTTCCGGCAAACCAGTTTCCAAACGTGGTTTATATAGATGTCGATGGCGACCTAACGCTGGAAAGGGCCACTAAGCCATTGTTAGGCCGTACCGCTTCGGACGCCCCGATTGAGCGGATGACGATCACCAACTCTTTCGGTAATCCCTCGCGCGGACCGGATTTCTGGGTCGAAGACTTGAAACAAGCCGTCAGCGCCCAAGGCAAGGGCCAATTACTGATCGCCAGCGTCGTCGGCACCATCCAGGACGGTTTCACGCAGTCCGATTACTACGATGATTTCGCCGTAGCGGCCTCTCTGGCCGTCAGTGCCGGCGCTCCGGTGATAGAAGTTAACCTGTCATGCCCTAATGTCGCCAGCGAAGGCGTGCTCTGCTACACGGTCGAAGCCGTTATCGAAGTCTGCCGCCGGACCAAAGAAAAGATTGGCGATGTGCCGCTGATCGCCAAGCTGGGCTATTTCTCGCCTGACCAGCAGGGCTTGTTGGAACAGATCGTCCTAGACACCAAAGACTACCTGTCGGCATTTTCAGTTATAAATACCATCCAGGCACCAGTGGTCGACGAGCAGGGCAAGCAACTGTTGCCGGGCGAAGGCCGTTTGCGGGCCGGCATCTGTGGCAGCAGCATTAAATGGGCCGGCCTAGACATGGTCAAGCGCATGGACGCCCTGCGCAAAAAGCACAACCTGGACTACGAGATTATCGGTATCGGCGGCGTGATGGAGCCAGCCGACTTCCATGACTACCGGGAAGCCGGCGCCGACGTCGTCCAATCGGTCACGGCCGCCATGTGGAACGACCAACTGGCCGCCCAAATCAAAGCCACGCTCTGAATCAGCCTTTTAGAACTTTGAAGATTTTCTGGACCAGCGCTTCGACCTGATCGTCAAAAATCATTTCGCCCTGTCCGGGCTTGGAGATTTTTTGGGCCAGCTGAGGTAATTCGTTGGTTACGCCGCCAGTACCGGTCAGAATGCCGATAGTCTTATTCATATCGATCAGGTTGGTAAACTCGTTCAAGGTGCCCCAACGGCCGGATATAACGATGGCCGCGTCGCAGGTCGCCACCGAAATAACGTTTCGATATTTCTTGCAGACCATTTTGCTGGAAACGAAAGGAAACTCACTTGGGACATACGTAACTTTCGCGTAAATGCTCAGGTCGTCGTCAGGGTACTCTGCGCGCTGAGCCGCTTCGTCCGCGGATGACGAAAAGCCCCATATTTCGACGCCGGCCGCAGCCGCCGCTTTGGCCGCGGCGTAAGGC
>DASRLG010000062.1:0-5244 GCA_035648575.1 Candidatus Dormiibacterota bacterium | reverse complement strand
GTTCCAGCCAGCGCTTCCAGGTAAACCTCGTCATCAGGGTTGGTATGAACCAGCAACTCCGGGCTAGCGCCAAGCGTTATAACATTGCCGAATTTCATGAAAAACATGAACGGAGACGGGTTAATCCGGCGTAGCTCACGGTATAGAGCCAGTAAATCACCACTGTAACGATACTCGTAGCGGTTAGCCAGTACGACCTGGAAAACCCGCCCGTTTTGGATATCATCACGGGCCTTTTCTATCATCTGATCGTATTGGCCGGTGTTTTTGGCGGTCTCGCCGAAAGTTATTGATAATTCTTCGATTTTTGGAGTTTTTCCCTTATAAAGCGCCAGCCTGTCCTGGTCTTGGTAAAAATACTCTGGCGGATGGCCGTGCCGGAAGACCAGGCCATCATTATAGCGGGCGAATTCGAAATCAGGGAAATCCCGTTCATAAGGAAACTCTAGGCTCGGCTCAAGGTGATGGATAGCTTCGTGCGAAAAATAACCGACGAGGCCGCCTATGTAGCCCGAAGGCAAATTTTTATCAAAACTGATCTGGCCGCGCAGAGAATCATACGGATTAGCAGTCTTTTGCTCCAGCCCATCTATATAGAACTTGCCCCCCTGCGTCGAATAAAGCTTCTCCGGGGCGATGCCGATATAGCTCTGGCCGCTGGTTTGCGGCTGGTATTTGTCGGCCAACGTCTCCAGCAGGAAGCAATAATCGTGCTCTCCTACTAGTCGTTCAAAGACGTCCAGCGGGTCTTGGTTAAGATCGGTGAGCCGGGTTTGGAACTTCACTATCAGCCCGTTACCAGTGTTTTAACGTGAACTAGGGCGTCCTTGATACCAGAGCTTTGGATAGCTTGAACGACGGCGCTGCCGACAACGGCGATGTCGCCTATGGACAGCGCGTTATCTACATCTGAAGACGAGGCTATACCGAAACCGATCATAACCCTAGCCTTCGACTGCTGCCTTATAGTGGCTACTAGCTGCTTTAGTTGTTCCGCCGGAGTGTATTTATTGCCGGTTATGCCGCGCTGGCTGGTTACATAGACGGATGTAGGGTTATATGCCAGCAGGGTTTTCAATCTGTATTCGGGCATGCCGGGGCTTAGTACCGGCACAAGCTCGATTGCATGCTCGCCAGTGAGTTCCCGCAAGCTGTCAAATTCGAGGCTATCGTAGGGTAAATCCGGGATTATTAAGCCTTTGACGCCGCAGTCGGCCGCCTGCAGGCAAAAATCGGCCATGCCGAAGTGCCGAACCTTTTGCAGGTAGCTCATGATATAGATATCAGTGTCGACACCTTTGCTGCGTGCCTGCTTGATTAGTTTGAAGCTGCCGGCCGTTGTCATTCCTAACTCAAGGGCTACGTCGTTAGCTCGCATAATGGTCTCGCCGTCGGCTATGGGATCCGAAAAAGGTATCTGGACCTCGATAGCAGATACGCCTGACCGGCTGAGGCCGACCAACATCTGTAAAGATGCTTTTTCATCTGGGAAGCCAGCTACGACATGACACATAATCGCTTTACTCATAACTGTCCACCTCCCGCTTTAGGAATTCGCCGAACGGGCCGCGGCTAAAGTGTTTGGCCAGCGTGAAAAGGTCTTTGTCGCCCCGTCCGGAGACATTTATCACGACTACCTTATTACTATCCAGTGTCTTAGCAAGCTTCATGCCATGAGCCACGGCATGGGCTGATTCCAAGGCCGGAATGATGCCCTCGCTGCGGGCCAGAGCTTCTACGGCTTGCAAAGCTTCCTTATCACTGACCCGTTCAAACCGTACCCGGCCGCTATCCTTAAGCTGGGCCAGCTCGGGACCGATACCGACATAGTCAAGGCCGGCCGCGACGCTGCTGGTCGCTGCCGTGTTGCCGTCGGCATCCTGTAGGAAGTAAGACTTATAGCCCTCCATAATTCCGGTCTCAGCATCTGGGAAACGGGCCGCGTGCTGCCCCAACTTCTTACCCTTGCCGCCGGCTTCCACACCAATCAGACCGACCTTAGGATCATCAAGAAACGTATAAAAAGCGCCCAGGGCGTTACTGCCGCCACCGACACAGGCCACGACATAATCAGGCCTCTGCCCCAGTTGGGCACGGATTTCTTCGCCGACAATCGCCTGGAAATCCCGGTTCATCCTAGGGTAAGGGTCGGGGCCCAGACACGAACCGATAATATAGTGCGTGTCCTGTGAATTCTGCAACCAATCGCGGATGGTAGCGCTGACGGCGTCCTTGAGAGTTTTGGAGCCGTGCGTTACCGGCACGACCTTGGCGCCCAACAGTTCCATCATGACGACGTTGGGACGCTGACGTTTCATGTCGATTTCGCCCATGTAGATCGTGCAATCGAAGCCGAACTTGGCGGCCACAGTAGCTGTCGCCAGGCCGTGCTGGCCAGCGCCGGTTTCGGCGATCAGGCGGGTTTTACCGAGGTTTTTAGCTACCAGGGCTTGGCCGAGGCAGTGGTTAATCTTGTGGGCACCTGTGTGGTTCATGCCCTCGTTTTTCAGATAAATCCGCGCGCCGCCGACCGCCGCCGTCAAATTTTTGGCATATGTCAGAGGTGTGGGACGGCTGTTGTATGCTGTCTGAAGTTCATGCAGCTCGGCCTTGAACGCGGGATCGGTTTTGAGCCGGTCATAGGCTTCGGCCACGGCCTCCAACTCCCCTTGGAGCATTTCGGGTACATATCGCCCGCCATAATCGCCAAAATAGCCTTTCATGCCACTCTACCCTTCAACGGACCGACTAGCTTCTCTATGGACGCCTCAATACTGCCGGCCTCCATGAAATGACTGCCGACCAGTGCCGCGTCGGCAAAAGCTGACAAGTGGGCCAGGTATTCCGGACTATTGATGCCTGACTCGGCTACACGGGCGTATGAGCCATCCAGCTCCCGCAACAGTTCGTGCCGCTTAACATCGACCTTGAAAGTCTTTAAATCACGGCTATTAACGCCGATACAGCGGGCCTTAGTCGCCTTAGCCATATCTAATTCCTCCTGGTCGTGGACCTCAACCAGCGGCTCAATTCCCAGCTCCATGCCCAAATCTACCAGCGCTTCCAACTCCTTAACGTCAAATAAAGACGCTATCAGCAGATAAGCCCGCGCGCCCAGCAGCTTGGACTCCATTACCTGATAAGGCTCAAATATAAAATCTTTCCTAAGCAGGGGCTTATGGTGGGTATTATGCCGAGCAAAAAAAGACAAAGTCTCTTCGCTGCCTAGAAAATAATCCTTTTCCGTAAGAACTGAGATTGCTACTACATGCGGGGCTGCCTGGTAGGCTTCATTAATCGCAGTCGGCGAAAAAGATTCCCGCAAGACGCCGCGGCTGGGCGAGGCCTGTTTAACTTCGGCGATAAGCTTCGGACGGGGGGATTCGGCCTTAAGCGTCTCAAAGAAACCTGAACCGTCGAAAGGGGTCAGTCGGCCTAGTTTGGCCTCCAGCTTTTTTTGGGTCACTTCTAACTTCCTACCTTTAAGGTATTGTTTTTTGCCAGCAACGATTTTATCAAGAATGGTATCGGTTTGTTTCATCGTGTTACCTCAATACTTTGAACTTACCGGCAGCTAGCTCCTTCGAGCCGCGCGTAACTGTGGCGATACCAACTCCTAGGTCGTGGGCTATTTTGTGCTGCGGTTCGCCGGCTAGCAAACGTTTGATAATTTCCAGTCGCTGGCCAATCTCTGCCCGTTCCTTGGCGGTAGTAATGCCGGCAAGAAAATCGTCAAGCAACCGCTTGTCATTAATCGAGTAAATAAGCTCTGTAACGTCTTTGAAATCAGCCATTATTATATACTAGCATACTAGTATGCTATAAACAAGTGTTTTATTGGTTTTGCGCGACGCTTCGTCGAGCGGAGGCTTCAGCCAGTTCGGCCAACATGGCTTCCGTTTCGTCCAGGCCGACACAAGCGTCGGTGATACTTTGGCCGTAGACCAGATCGGCAGGGTCGCCAAGTTTCTGCCGGCCGGCTACAAGATTGCTCTCTATCATAACGCCACAAATAGCCGCTTCACCACCGGCGATCTGATGGCTGACGTCGGTCACGGCGATCTTCTGGCGGTCAGCTTGCTTGCCACTGTTGCCATGGGAAGCGTCAACTATGATTGAAGGCGACAGGCCTTTGGCGAGCAGAATCTGTTTGGTCTTGGCGATATGATCGGCTGAATAGTTGGGGCCGTGGGCATCACCGCGCAGGATAACATGGGCTGTTTCATTACCGATGCTGTTGACCTGGGTGGGGGCACCGTTCATGCCCATACCAAGGAAAGCGTGGCCGCCTTTGGCCGATACCACCGCCTGGACCGCGGCTTCAATGCTGCCTTCGGGCGTGTTCTTGAAACCTACTGGCGAAGATGTGCCCGAAGCGTACTCCCTGGATTTCTGGTCAGTTGTATTGCGAGCGCCGATCGTATCGTAAGCTACCAGGGCATTGACGTATTGCGGGGTCAAAGCGTTGAGTCGTTCCATAGCGATCGGCACGCCGAGGTCCGTAATCTGGCAGGCCAGCAACCTGGTAGCGACTATGCCGAGATTAATGTCGTCCGACTCATCAAGCAACGGGTCATAGATAAAACCCTTCCAGCCCAGCTCGGTGCGCGGCTTCTCCATGTAAGCCCGCATGATAATTTCAAGATTATCACCGTATTGCTCTCTCCACCGGCGGACATGGCCGGCATATTCCAACGCGCCTTTGGGGTCGTGAATCGAGCAGGGGCCGACTATGACCAGCAGTTTTGGGGTCCGGTGATCAAGAATGTCGACGATGGTCTGGCGGCTTTGCCCGGTAGTATGGGCAGAATTATCGGAGACCGGCAGGACGGCAGCCAGCATTTGGGGGGTAATGACCGGCGTGACAGCGGCTATCCTGGTGTTGATCAAAGCTTGTGGGGCCGACGGAGCTGCTTCTTCCAGGTTGTAACCGAGTTCACTCTGGCAATCTTTTAGCAACTCGGCTTCGGCTGTCGAGGCCGCGGCTTCGACCTTGGCTTGGATTTTTAGCAAGGCGGACTTAATTCTCCCGGCTTCGTCCAGGATGTTGGTGATAGGTGGAGTATTAGGCTGTGTCATCTGGTAAATCTCTCTTTGAACATTTAAAAACCGCCCTCGGCGGCGGTTTGATTGGTGCTTCGTTTGACTGATTCAGGCATAAACGTGCAACCGACCGCCGCGGGCTGCGCCGGTAAACCAATACGGGTTGCTGTCCATAAAACTTGACATGAGGTGTAATATAGC
>DASRLG010000061.1:0-22227 GCA_035648575.1 Candidatus Dormiibacterota bacterium | reverse complement strand
TTATAATACTTATTCGTAGTTGCGTCAACTTTAGTCCCGCTGGCGGCGGGGGGCGAGGGCGTAGAAATACCAGCGAAGATAGGATGGCAGCCACGCCCAAAGCTGGAAGCTGGCTTCGCCGGCGGTGCGGTCGCGCCAGGTTGTTGGCAGTTCGACGATTTTCAGCCTTTGGCGGAAGGCTTTGACGGTTATTTCCATGGCGATTTCGAAACCGCCTTGGCTCTGGATGGTTATGGAGTCGAGCAAGGCCTTGTCGTAGAGCTTGAAGTTGTTGGTGACATCGTGGGTCGGCAAACGACGCACCCAGTACAGTGAAACGCCAGCCAGGCGCGACAAAGTCCGCTTCAATAGCGGCCCGCCAAGCTGTTGCCCGCCCTTCATATAGCGGCTGCCGCAGACGACCGAGGCGCCCTCCAGGTATTTTTCGTACATGGCGTCGACCATCGACAGGTCATCGGCCAGGTCAGCCATGATGATTAGCACCGGGCCGGATTTGACGTAATCAAAGCCGCTTTTGAGGGCATTCAGGGCGCCTTTGCCGATGGTGTTCTTGCGCAGGACTATGGTTTTGTCTTTCTTGGCGTACTGCTTGGCGACCGGCACGGTAGTATCTTTGTCGAAGTCGTAAACGATCACCAGCTCGTGCGGCGTCTTGATATTCTTCTTGACGGCCTCGTACAAAGCCGGGAAGTTTTCAGCTTCGTTATAAACCGGCGTAATTATATGAAGCGGCGGTCTAGTCTTGCTAGATGTTGCCATGCTCGACTTGTTCTTTGATCCAGGGGATTACCTCGTCGAGCATATCGTCCAGCGTCGTGGTGGCGTCGTAGCCGAGGATCTTCTTGGCCTTGGTGGTGTCGGGGATGCGTTTCTGGACGTCGTGCTCGAACGGCTTGTCGGACGTGACCCTGAAAGGCTTGTCCGGGTTTAGTTTCTTCCAGATCAGTTCAGCCAGTTCCAGGACGGTCGTAGATTGTTCGGTCGAGATGTTGAAATCTTCGTTCAGGGCCTCTTCCTTTTCGATACACAGGCGAATGCCGCGGGCTAGGTCGCCGCCGTAAGTGTAGTGCCGGACTTGGTTGCCTTCGCCGAGGATGTGCAGCGGGTCCTGGCCTTTGACGATCTTCTGGACCAGGTCGGGTACGACGTGGCTCATGGCCAGCTTGACGTTGCCGGAGTAAACGTCCTTGTCGCTTAGGGCGCGTTTCTCACCGATGCCGACGCAGTTGAAAGGACGAATGATGGTGTAAGGTAGCTTGTGCTGCTCCCAGCCGCCGCGGGCGAAATATTCGCAAGCCAGCTTCTGGAAACCATAAGTTGATATCGGCGGCGGCGAGCTCATGATAGCCGTTTCCGGCGTCGGGAAAACGGTAGCCGATTCATAAACCATCGACGACGACATGACGACGATCTTCTTGAGTTTCTTCTCCTTGAAAGCCCAAATCGCGGCATCAAAAGCCGAGGCGGTTATGCGTTCGTTCTCAGCCATCAGCTCGTAAGCGTACTCGTGGAAGTAGGAGATGCCGCCGATCATGGCCGCCCCCGATACGATAATATCGGCGTCCTCGGAAGCCTTCTTCATCAGCTCGACGTCTTTGGCGTCGCCCTCTATGAAGGTGTATTTAGGGTGATTGTCGTAGCTCTTCTCTAACTTCCCGTACTTGGAGAAGTTATCGATGCCGACGACTTCATGTCCGTTATTGAGAAGCTCTTCGATGGTATAGCCGGCAATGAAGCCGGCAGCGCCTGTCCAAACGATTTTCATTATACTAAGCCTCCCTTTCCATAGAAGTTCCACATATCAACTAATACCTTACCACTCCAATCTTCTTCCGCATAGACGGTGTGCGGCGTGGCCAGGACTACGATGTCAGCTTTTTTCTTAATCTCGTCCAGTGAAACGAAGCGCGGGTCCTTGATGTAGGGATCGTTGCAAAGTACGGTTTCGGCTTCGACCTCCAGCTTTTTCTTGAGCTTGTAGGATAGGCTTTCGCGCGGGTCGTCGTTGTTGCCCTTGAAGGCCATGCCCAGGATGCCGACGGTCTTTTTGGTCAGGTCGTGCTTGTTCTTCATGGCGGCGATTATGAAATCCGGCAAGCCTTCGTTGACCAGCATGGCCGAGTGGCCCAGGAAGAAGTTGTTGCCGCTGAAAGCCGATAGCTGCATGGTGTCTTTGAACAAACACGGACCGGCCGCCAGCCCCGCCTTGGCAAATGTCTTAAGCCGCGGATAATCCTCCGTCATAGCGTCATAAATATTATAGAAATCATGCCCGCTGGCATTGGCGATCATGTAGAACTGGTTGGAGGTCGCGAAGTTGATGTAGCGCCAGGTGTTGGTGAACAGCTTGGCCAGCTCGGCTTCGACGGTTTTGGTGACGATGATTTTTTTGGTCAGGGTCTTGAATAGCGCCGAGGCCCGCTTGGTGGCTTCAGGCGTGCAGCCGGCCACGATTTGCGGCAGTTCATATAATTCGGTCAGGGCGTGGCCCTCGATGATACGTTCCGGGCAGAAGGCCACCAGCGTCTTCTTGCCTTGCTTGTCGAGGTAGTGCTTGACCTTGTCGGTGACACCGGGGTAGAGGGTGCTGCGCATCACCAGCAACTGGTCGTCTTGCAGTTGGTCCTGGATTTGCTTGATGGCGTTGATGATGTCGTCGACTTTGGGATTGAGGTGCTCGTCGACCGGCGTGCCGATGACCAGCACCACGGTCTTGGAATTGCCGATGACTTCGGGATCGTTGGTCGCCAGTAATTTCTTGGCCTTGAGGACACGTTTCAGAACCGGTTCAGCCCCATTCTCCTTGAATGGCACGACGCCGTTATTGACCTTGGCGATCACCACTTCGTTAATGTCATACAGGGCCACGTTTTTGCCCTGGTCAGCGAAAGCCATACCTAGCGGCAAACCGACATGCCCACACCCGCCGACTATACAAATATCAAAGCTTTTTGCCACTTTCGCGTCCTTCCTTTTAGTCTGATTATTTAAATTTTATCATAGGGCTTCGTACGATACCTACTTTTGCAGAACAGCGTTCAGCTCAATAGCCTCCATAGTGTTTTTGTTTTAGATAATCGAGCCTGTTCAACGCGATTTGCGTGCTTGGGAAATAAATCTGATAAAGACAGGCTTGGTCAGGCACTGCGGCTTGTGAACAAGACTTTATATATCTATATAGGTGTGATCTTGATTTCATGCCTTGCAGGCCGCTGTAGTAGCTAGAAATGATAAGGATCCCCACGGCACTCATAGTCACGCCAATAATAGACAGTTCCCGTACTGAGTCCCTAAAGATCAGTTTCTTTTCGCTTAAGAGCCCTACCGCCACAACAATCGTAGAGATCAGAAATAATAGGGAGAAGGTGGTATACCTACTGCTTAGAGCACCTGCTAATCCAAAGCCCATTCTGCCCACGGTCGTAGCAAGAGCGCTCATAAGAACATAGAAACCTAGCGTGAGCCATGCTACGTATTTTGTAATGAGATGCCTATTCTTCAATAAGACTATCAAGCATATGACTGCCGTGAGTAAAATCAGCGCTCCCACTAACACGGCCCCATACGAGTCGCTGGTTACGGGGCTGCCCAAGTAAGCCAGGAAATACTTAACAAAGTTGATTGGCTGGCTAATAAAGTCCCCTTTGGGCGGCGAAGCCACTGGACTTTTGTAATGGAGGTAGTACAAGAATATTGCTACAGCGCCCGTTACCGACCAAGTTACATATTGTTTTCTGCGCACCTTAAGGATAGCTAGAGCTAATAACCCGGCGGGCCAAATTAACGGACCGCTTGCCAAGCAGTAGCTGGCAAACACTCCGAAACCGATGGCAGCAATAAGGTTTTTGTTTGAGTCCCTTGTTACCTGGGATAGGAAATAAATCGACCATAGAACGGCGGCTATGCACATGAACCATTCGATTTGCCAGCCCCACAGCCAATTCTCTTGCTGGATCGGCGAGAAGAACAAAAAACTTGCTGCAACTGCTATGCTAGCCGTTGTCAGATATGAATACCTCGACTTTTTGATCATTAAAAGAATGGCGCTAAATCCAAACAGCGAGACAAAAAAGGATGAAATTATTTCGGCTTTTATATTCCAATGCGTTAATTTTGCCAGCCCTAGTAAATAGCTAGTCGGGAACAAAACTCTATGCTCATTATGTTGGGCCCATAGATCAAAGAAGCTCAGAGTACCGTGGTCAATTTTCTGAAAAAGCGGAATCATTTCATATTGATCTGTAACCGGAACGTTAACGGCATACTGGTGGATCAATCCTACCAGAATAATTATTGGCACTAAGACGCAAGCGGCAACGAGCAAATTTCGCGGCCTGAAGTACCGTCTTTTTATCATTTCTACATCATACATAATTAAAGCTGAATCGGTAAATGGACAAACTGTCTGTTTTTTTATACACTATAAGGTGTAAAGCGGTAAAATAAACATATGGCATATAGAGTTAAAAAAGCATGAGCAAAAGATCCTACTGGTTGGTGGCTTTGGTCGTGGTTATAGTAGTAGCGGCGCTAGCTTTTATACTTCTTAAAGATCATCATAGGTTGGCGAGCACGAAAATTCCTAGCACGCATTCATCAACTACTAACAAGTCGGCTGGCGCGAGTAGCGCAAAGAGTTCGGACAAAGCAACACCTTTGTCCGGTAATTCCGACGTATCCTCTAAGAACGCACAAAGTGGTAGCAGCAGTTCCCAAACTCAATCGGTTACGCTCTTGGCCCCCTCCGGCACCTTTATTAGCAACCACCATCCGGGACAAAACGGAACGCCTACCGCCGAGGCATCAATATGTAATACTACGCCCGGGGCAACTTGCTACATTCAGTTCACCATGGGGTCTACTACCAAAAAGCTCGACTCAGAGACAGCAAACAGTAATGGCACTGCGACTTGGTATTGGGACGTGAGCGATGCCGGTTTCACTAAGGGGAGTTGGCAAGTTTCTGCTGTCGCGTCACTCAGCGGCCAGACTCAGACCAGCCAAGATCCTAATCAGCTTGAGGTACAGTAATGAAAAGGGCCGCACTTCTTTTTTTCGCAGTAGTTATTTCGCTTACGGGCATCCTACAAATGCCCCAGCTACATACTCATGCCGACTCCTTTAGCTCCAGCAATATTATAGATGATAGTGTTTTTGACAATACCGGCACAATGAGCGCCGCACAGATTGACAGTTTCCTAAATGGCTTTTCCTCTAGCTGCATTAGTAGCAACAACGGCTTTTCCTCGCCGGACCCCACGGGATACTCTCCGGCGCCAGGTGGTTTTACGTTCGGGGGCAATGTTTCAGCGGGAAGAGTGATCTATGACTCCGCCCTGGCTTACGGCCTCAATCCTCAGGTCTTGTTGACCACCCTTCAAAAAGAGCAA
The DNA here is from genome assembly GCA_035648575.1 of Candidatus Dormiibacterota bacterium. Classification (GTDB taxonomy): domain Bacteria; phylum Patescibacteriota; class Saccharimonadia; order Saccharimonadales; family UBA4665; genus DASRLG01. The sequence goes on along the minus strand of DASRLG010000061.1, from coordinate 16,837 downwards.
AGCCTGGTGACTGGTACCGCAGGGTGTCATCCTAACACTCCTGACCCTGCATCTTCTTTTCAATGTAATCTTTGGGGCACCGGTAACATACCTTGCACGAGTGCTTGCCCCTACTCCGGCGGTTGCGTAACGATTGCGGTGGGGTATAACTGCCCGGGAAATTGCCAAGCCAGTTCTGAAGGCTTTAGCCAACAAGTTATTAGAGCTGCGTGGAAGCTGAAGTTTGCCGAGCAACGTTCCGAGGGCAATATAGGATGGGACGTCCAGGAAACTAACTTCCCGGTTGCCGGTGATCATTGGAATAATTCAGACGACCCTAATAGTTGCTATACGAACTATATGACCCAAGGCTACAGGAAACTTTGTCCAACTGATACTAATCCCGCATATTTTGACGGCTATGCCACAATTGACGGCGTAAGCACTCATATGGATAGCGGTGCGACCGCGGCTTTATATTCGTACACGCCCCACTTTAGAGGTAATCAAAGTTTCTTTAATATATTTGAAGGCTGGTTTGGTTCAACGCACAATTCTTTTGCCGCAAATAGCCCCTATGCCAAGTCAGCTTGCAATATCCCCGCTTACACTTCTCAGTACGTTGGAAGGCTGTATAATCCGGACCGCAAGGACTTCCTCTTTACTACCAATGATCTGGAAGCGTGCTTGGCAATACGTTCTGGATATATCTGGGACGGGATCGTATTGCAAAACTATGCGCCAGGGCCTAATACAGAACCAGTCTATAGGCTTGGCAGCTTCAATCAACACGTGTATACATCCAGCCTAGCTGTCAAACAGGATTATATAAATAATAAAGGCTTCGCGGACGAAGGCATAGGCTTTTATGCTCAAACCGCTTCTCAAGGCAATATTTCCGTGTATTGCATGGTGAGTAACAATACTGTTACATATACAAGCTCCAGTGGTGAAGTTTATCTTCTGCAAAGTGAAGGCTATAACAATGCCGGAATCGCTTTCTATACCGGTCAAATGTCTACGACCGATAGCCCTGTCTATAGGTTAAGTCGAGGACCGGAGAGGCTCTATACCACCAACGGTTACGAAAATGAAGTTGCCCAGCTATTCTATGGCTTTACCTGGGAAGTCAATTCTACGATGATGGCCCCTACATCCCCGGGGCCGAATTTCACTCCTGTCTATAGACTTAGTAAATCTGGACAGTACTTCTTCACTGCTAACAGGGGTGAGCGTGATATAGCAGTTGTTTTCTACGGATTCAGTAGCGAAGGTACGGGCTTCTATGCCTCTCCTACTCAGGTCTCGGGAACAGTTCCGGTATACAGATTGACGGACAGCAATGGAAACAGGCTATTCACGGAAAGTGCCGTAGAAAGAGACACGGCAATCAACACCTACGGCTACCAAAGCGAGGGCATCGGTTGGTATTCGCCCACTAACTAAGGAGCAGCTTAAGGTGCGAAGTCATAGTTCCTAGTTGCGTCCGAGGCTTTAACTTTTCTAATAGTGTTGCCATCAATAGACATAATCGCCGATTTTTTAATCTGCGGCAATAGGCTAAAGGCCCGCTCCACGGCGTGGGCCATCGTACTGTCTATCTGGCCTTCTTCGGCTTCAAAATCCTCGGGCGCCAAGTGAAGCTCCAATAGCGGCCGCAAAACATCAAGCGAAACCCAGAACATGGTGCCCGCGAAGTAGCCGTAAGCCTGCGGCCGACGCAGGACCTGGGCGGCGGCGTCGGGGCTGGCCGTTTGCGAAAGTATTTTCTTAAGGCTCTGCTTATTGCTGCCCATGTAGCGCTTGAGCGAAACGAAATGCCCGGCCGGGCCGATGACCGCGGTACCGGCTTTCAAAGACTCGACCGCTTTGGTGACCATGTCCGCGCTCGGCAACAAACTGTCGATCAAGCCCTCGAACCAGGCGTTGCCGTCGTCGCGGTGTTTTGACTTTTTGGTGTGCAGCTTCAACACGTATTTGTAGCCGCTTTTGTTCAAGCGGCGAGCCAGATGGACAAATGGTAAGACATCGCGGCCCCGGTTGGGCACAACAGACACCTGGGCATTAGGATCATACTCATGGATTTCTTTAATGAACCCTTTGTCCTTGATATTAATTGTCACGAACAGGTCAGCGCCGATGTCTTTAAGCAGATCCAGCTTGGTTTTCAAATATTCCCATCTTTCCGGATAGTAGAGATGTACGACAACAGCCAGATCTCTGTTAGTTTGCTTGGTTATCCCATAGCCGGGGAAGCTTCGGGCGTTCGCGCCGTTGGAGCTATGTTTGGCCATGACTTCGGCCGTCCGTTTCAATACCGAATGGCCTAGGTGGCTGCTAGGTTCAAGCACGGTGCCCTCGGCCCACTCGTTCCAGGCGTTTACGAACACTAGCGGCTGCTTGCTCCGCGCCGACTCCCCGGTAATTACCCTGTCCAGCCAGGTGGCGTATATATCCGGGTTCGAGCCGGTGAAAACGAAGCCTTTGCCCTTCTTCCTAGCGTCATTATCCCAGGACGGCACGACGGATTTATAGGTCGGGAAGTCGAAGACCTTGTACAGCCGGTCGTTGAGCGCGATGGCCCGGTAATCTATGACCGTACCCTCGAAGTTCGCGTCAATCAGCTTTTTGCCGACATCGATGAAGGGCAACTTGCCCTCAGGGAAAATATCCTGTTTGAAGAATGCCGACTGCGGGGCGAAGTCCAACCCAGCGTCGAAGCCGTACTCTCTCGGATCCTGGTCTTCGAAGCTCAAAACCGACACCAGCTGGAGCTCGCGGCCGTGTTTCTCACGGAAATAGTCCCTCCAAACGGCCGCGTAATTGGCCGGGTCTTTCAACTCCGACGCCCGGTAGACGATCAGGACGGGTTTACCGTCTTCTGTCACATACCGTGGGTCAATTAATATATCCTCGACGTCTTTGATGAATTCCAGCGGGTCCTTTTCCGTATATTGCTGCGCGACGATGACTTCGTTATCGCGGCCGTCCCAACGTTTGGTCCAGTTTTCGTTAGCCCAGCAAATAGCGAAGTTGAAATTCCAGTCTTTGTGTTTCAGGAAACTGTCGAGCGGTTTCTCAAGCAGCCGTTTGCCGCTGAACCAGTAATAATAAAAACAAAAGCCGAAGACGCCGTATTTCTTGGCCAACTCGATTTGATCCTGCATGACCTGCTCGTTACGCAAATCATAATAGCCCAGGTCAGCCGGCAGCACTGGCTGCTCATGCCCGATAAACCGGGGCACGGCGGCAGTCACATTTGTCCATTCCGTGAAGCCCTTGCCCCAGACTTCGTCATTCTCCGGAATCGGATGGAACTGCGGCAAGTAAAACGCCAGCACCCGCGGATCGGCCGCCGCCCGCTTGAAAGAACCCTTGGATTCTTTTTCGAAATAGTAAGTCTTCCTATTGTCGACCAGGTTGAGGTGTTCAGCATAATTCTCGGCTAAGCGGGGGTTAAAATAATCGGTGACCAGCTTTTCCTGGCTAGCGGTAAGTGTCAGGCTCCTGATTTTCTTGTAGCCATCGCCGGTATTGGCCTCAATTATTACCTGGCTGTCGCTTAGCTCGAACTCTACCGAGAAGCCGCTGTAGAGAGCCTTGTTTTTGTCGTAATCAAGGTGGCTTTTGTAAACGTCGGTCCGTTTGATTTTGATTTTGGCCTGGTGCTTGTGGCCGCCGTTAATTACCCTGATTCCCTCGAGTTGCTGGCCGGCTTTGTTGACGATAATCCAGCCTTCGACCAGTACGTTTTTAGCGGCGACATTATTACTCCTGGGGGAGTCAAGATTGAATAGGAGCTTCGGCTTACGGCGCAATCTCTTCCTGGCGCTCTTGGCGTAACGCTTAATCGGCCGTGGCGTGGCCCGCTTTGCCAGTCTTACTGCTTGTGACATCAGCCAACCTCCAGTCGGCCATTGGTTTTTACGTAATTGGGATTAACGAACGGGTCGTACGCGACGTAGTCGGCCCATTTCTTCTTGAACGAAGCGGCGGCTTTTGGCTGGAGCTTTTGGCCGGCGAGGGGGTCCGCCCGAAACGAAGCGCTTATGTATGGGCTGTAGACGCAACGGAAGCCATTGCTGACAGCAGTGAGGCAGAGGTCCGTGACAAAATAAGCCTGTTCCAGTCGTTCCAAATCAATATTCTCAAGCACCTGCCTGCTTACTATAAGCGGGGCCTCTACGGCTAGGACATTCCGGCGGCTTTTGCCATGCAGCGCTCTCATATAATGATTATCCTCTATGGAGTCGCCATTGAGTAGGGGCAGGTAGTATTTGCCCAGGCCTATGCCGAGACCAGCGGAATAAAGCGTCTTTTCATCTAGAGAAATAAGCCGGCCGCCGACTATGCCGATTCCCTCGCGCTGGCTGTCGGCTATAAACTTATAGAGCCACTTGTCGGATATCTTGACGGTATCGGCGGGGAGCAGTACGAAATACTCGGTCTTATCCTCGTCAAATATAGCCCCCAAGGCCTGGGGCGTAAGCTTGGCTAACGTCTTAATGCGAACCCTGTCACTCGGGTAACCGCTGTTTTTTACCAGCTGGGCGGCGCGGCTATCTGCCCCGGCGCCGTAAATCACCACCGTGGCGCTGGGACGTCCTTCGACTTCGTACTCAATAATACTGTGCTGCCAGATTAAACCTTGGTGAACAGTACCTTTGGCGCCAATTCTCGCGACATGGTCCTGGAGCAGCTTTTTTTGGGCTTCGTAAACGTAAGGTTTGGCATCAGTGTCCTGCGCGGTCGAGGCTTCGTGAACCCGCCAGCTGTATAGGACCTTCGGTATATGGCGTACTTTGTCAGTGGCTTCGCTGACCCTAACGAATAAATCCCAGTCCTGCGCGCCCTCATAGCCTTTGCGAAAGCCGCCCACTTGGTCGACAACCCGTTTCCTGATGCAGGAAAAGTGGGTTATATAATTGCAGCTTTCCAGGAACTCAGGACTCCAATCGGGCTTGAAAAAAGGGTACGAGTGTATCTTGCCAGGTTCGTCGATTTTATCTTCGTCGGTATAGATGAAATCGGCTCCAGGGTCATCATTGATAACCTTTACGATCTCGTACAGGGCATTGGGCCACAGTACGTCATCGTGGTCGAGTAAGGCAACGTACTCACCGTCCGCGATCTCAATCGCGCTATTACTGGCCAGGCTGATATGACCGTTCTGTTTCCTTTCGGCTAATTTAATTCGTGTGTCCCGGGCGGCGTATTTTTTGATCGTTTGGACTACGCCGGCTTTGGGTGAGGCGTCATCGGCGATACATAGTTCCCAGTTCGGGTACGATTGGCTGATGACGCTTTCTATGCACTCCTGCAGGAAGCGAATGTTCGTATTGTAGGTCGGCACGATGACGCTTATTTTTGGTTGTAGTTTGAAACCTTTATAGCCCTCTTGCTGTTCGGCCAGTTCAGCCGGCGAGGGATAGTATTTCTGGAAGTCATATATTTCCTGGTTGGCCGGCATGGAGCCGGGCCGGATCACGCGTTTGGCGCTGCGCGCGGCCCGGTAGACATGCTTGTTTTTCTTAACTAGTCGTTTCAGGAAGATTCTTGGTTTACTCATTCACTATACTTTTGGGGTAAAGTACATTTTACCTACGACCTTTTCAATTGTTCCGATGTTCACTCCGGCCTCAAGCATGCGGCGGCAATGGTTCCAGTCCCCAGGTTCGGATACGATCCAGCTCTTGGTATCGTATTCGAAGAAGTCCAGCAGTCTCATATATATAGCGGCTTGGGACGAGTATTGTCCGATTTGCGGCGGATAGCTCCAGATGTCTTTTTCGACTTTGGTTTTGGTGTTGTACTGTTTGAGTTTGCCGTAAACCATTTCGTATTGTCCTTCGAGCGCGGTTTTGAGCAAAACTTCCAGATGATCCGGTTCGAATTCGTCATCGTCATCCTGCGGCGCGATCCAGTCGCCTTTCGCCAGCTCGACGCCTTTGTTCATACCTGGCGAGCCGGCGCTAAACCATCTGTCCTGCGGATCGTCGGGATAAAGATTGCGAAACGGGAAGTTATAAAAACGGATGCGCGGGTCGTTCAACTTGCGGATTTTTTCCTCGGTGTCATCGGTACAGTGGTCACCGACGATTATTAATTCCCAGTTCTCATAAGTCTGGGCCAGGATCGAGGGGATAGTCCGGGTCGTCAGCAGTTCGGCCCGGTTATAGGTGGCGATGCGTATGGAGATCAGGGGTGATTTGTTCTTCAGGACCGCTTGGTATTCTTTGCTCCTGCGTGCCTTAAGAAGTTTTTCGCGCAGGTATGGTATGTTATCACGGTTGCTCCGGATAACTCGTTCGCTGCGCAGAATCACGCGCTCCTGCTCGGCAAGCTGTTTTTCTATATTCTGCAGTTTGTCTGTGGTTTCGGTCAAGACTTTTTGCTGGACCTCGGTCTGATATTTAACCTGGTCCTGCATAGCTTGGACGCTGGCCTGAACTTCTTGCAGTTTATTGTGGCCGAATAGCTTATAGACTAGTTTTTTCATAACGTAATTGCTTGCCCTAAGCTTACCATAGACACCTTGAATTATCCGTTTAGCACGTTGATTATTAGGTCGATGTCCTCTTCGCGCATATTGTCGTGGATTGGCAGCGACAAGACTGAGTCGTCGACTAGTTCTGTAGCAGTAAGCGCCGCGTGCTTCTCAGCCGTTTTGAAGTATGTCTGTTTGTGCAGGGACGGGCTGTAATAGGTCTTGGCTTCGACTCCCGCCGCCTGCAATGATGCTAGATAGCCATCCCTCTTTTGCGCGTCCTGGACCAGCGCCGCGGCGAAGCAAAGCGAGGCGTTTTCGGCGTTTTGTTGGAACCTAAAGGCCTCGGGGTTAAGGCCGGACCTGTACTTTTCGAGCACCGCTCTCCGGTTTTGTAAAATCGAATCAAACCGCTTGAACTGCCTCAGGCCGATAGCGGCGTTGAATTCCTGGAGCTTGCCGTTGAAGCCAAGCTGTTCGGTGTTACTCTTGTCGACAAAACCGAAATTCTGTATGGAGTTCAGTGACTTGATTAGGGCCTCGTCCCGGCTGACGACAGCACCGCCCTCACCTATGGCAAACGGTTTGGTGGCGTGAAACGAGAATATCTCGCAACGTCCGGCGCTGCCGACTTTGCGGGTTTCCGAATATAGGGAGCCGAAACCAGCCGCCGAATCAATAATCAGCGGCAAGCCTGCCTCTTCGGCTAGGGACTCCCATGCCTCGATGTTGACAGTACCGACGCCGAAGGCGTTGCAGAACAGGATGCCGGCGATCTTGTTATCGAACTCCGGATCGTTCAGGGCTGTTTGCGCGGCCGTCAGGTCCATATGCAGGCCGCCGTTTTCAATATCTATAAACAGTGGTTTGTAGCCGCACCAGATTAAGGCCTCGGCCCCAGCCGCGAACGTGAAAGACGGCATAATTACGTACCGGCTGCCGTCGCCTCGGCCCAGGACGGCCAGAATACTAGCTAAAAGCCCGGACGTGGCGCTGGAGAAAGTACTCGCGAAATACCCAGGGCCAACGTACGCGGCCACTTCCTTGGCGAACTCCCGTTCGAATGGCCCGAAATTCGTGAACCAGTTAGCTTCCAAAATCCGCGCGTAATCGGCGGCCACGTCTTCGGCGTCTGGAAAATCGGGCTTTATAAACGGTATCTTATATTTCACGCAGCCAGCCTTCGTTTTGTTTGATGACCTTTGCCGGGATGCCTACGGCAACGCTATTTTCAGCCGTTATATCCTCGATGACGACTGCCCCGGCACCGATAACCGAGCCGGCGGCTACGCTTACGTTATTGCCGATGGACGCGCCTATGCCGATGAAAACGCCGTCGCCGATCTTTACCCTGCCCGCGATATGAACGCCCGGACTTATGGTTACGTAGTCGCCGATTTGGGCGTCATGGTTTATGGTCGCCCCGATATTAATGATGACGTGTTTGCCTATAACGGCGTTGGTCGTTACGACTGCCATAGGAGCTATGACGGTGCCTTCGCCTATCTTGGCCTTACCGTCAACGCGAGCCTCTTCGGCGATTACCGTACAGTAGTTGTCAAAAGGCCATTGGCCAACCATGTCCCGTCGCAGGTCGGGAGCGCCCAGAGCGGCGATCACTGGTATATCTTGGCGTTCGCCGGGCTGCGCGATGTCTATTTGATTGGCGGCTTTGCCGTCCAGATATCCAGACGAAACGGCCCTGAACACTACCTCCTGATCCTGTCCAAGGTATGACTCGACCTCGTCTGCTTGGCCCCCTGAGCCCAAAAGGCCGACTGCTTGGTTCATGGCTTTATTATACCTACCTTGTGACCTCAATGTATGTCGTAGCCGGGTCGTTCCTGAAATCAAGTGCGATGTCCTGGTCCGAGTCGCCGCGTTTCATGACTTTGACGTTCTTAAATCCGGCAGTCTCGAGGACAAGTTTAAGGTGCTTGGCCGTGTAGGCATAGCGGTGCTCCCAGCTAAAGAGGCAGTCGGAGAAAATCTCGTCCCAATTCCGGCCGTAACGGTGGTCATCCAACGCCGGCAGGACGTAATCGCGGTACTTTTTGCTCCTCAGGAAATAGGCCTTGAGCAACAGGTTCATGTCAGGCCAGCCGATTCTCATGGCCGAACCGGGCTTCAGCACCCGGCGGCATTCTTTCAGGAAGCTCTCGGCCTCGGTTTTTGTCAGGTGCTCGATGAAATGCTCGTGAAATATGGCGTCGACCGACTTGTCTTTGTAAGGCAATGGCTTGGTAAGGTTGATATTTATGATATCTTTGCCCTTCAGGATATCGATGTTCTGCCAGCCCTCCACGATATTCGGCCCGCAGGCCAGGTGTAGTTTTACCTGTTTTTTGGCTTTCATTGGTCCCATTCTCCTTCAACCCTGATAATACCGCCCTTCGTCTTGTCGTTTTCGCCGATGACGAACTGGGCGCAGTTTAACGAGTAGCCGACGATTTCCATGCCTTTACGGTCAAAAATCGCGATGTCGATGACATAAGCGCCGGCATTAAAAGCCTCGACGCCGGTTTTGTGCGTAAGCACGTGTTCGGTATTAACCTTGTTGTCGAGCTTGAGTTTCTTGGAGTTCATTTCGGCGACCGACACCCCTTGTTTGGAAATCGTGTAGCCCAAAACCACGTCAAACGGCTTGTTGAGTTTGTACTTTATGTCAAAAACCAGCTGGTCCTGAAGGCCCAAGGATACTGGCGAGCGCATTTTTATGGAAAGGCTTTTGACCAGTTTGGTGTCGAGTTTTTGGTTCTTTTCTTTTTCGGCGAAGGTTTGTTTTTCGGTGGTGGCGATATTATCAAGCGTGTACTGCCCGGCCACGTCGTCCGGCGTGCCGCTTTTCTTGATTTCGCCGTCCTCGATCAGCAACGCCTGGGTGCAGAACCGCCTGACCGCGCCCATATCGTGGGAAACGAAGACGACGGTTTGTTTGCGTTTCTTCAGCTCTTCGAAGTAGTTGTAGCATTTTTGCTGGAAGGCGGCATCGCCTACGGCCAGGACTTCGTCCAAGAGTAAAATATCGCCCTTGGCCCTGATAGCGATTGAAAATGCCAAGCGGACCTGCATGCCGGATGAGTAGTTCTTGAGCTTCTGGTCCATGAACCTCTCTATCTCGGCGAAAGCCACGATATCATCGTACATGGCTTCCATCTCGCTGCGGTTGAAGCCCAGCAAGGCACCGTTCAGGAAGACGTTTTCGCGGCCGGTAAGCTCCGGGCTGAAGCCGACCCCAAGCTCTATGAAAGGGGTCAACGTGCCGTTTATATTAATAGTGCCTTTGCCAGGATGGTAAATTCCGGCTAGCAGCTTCAGAAGGGTGCTTTTACCGCTGCCGTTGCGGCCGACGATTCCGAAAAACTCGCCCTTTTTGACCTCGAACGAAATGTCCTGGAGCGCTACCTGTTTTTCGAACGTCCGTTTGCGCTTATAGAAGTTAATTACGGCGCTCTTGATCGAATTGTTCTTCTCGTGGGGCAGCCGGAACGTTTTGCCTACGCCCTCGACTTTTATGGCTATATTGTCGTCACTCATGGTTTAGATGTTCTCCGCGAAGTATTTAGATTCTCTTCGGAAGTAAATAAGGCCAATCACGAGGGCCGCCACCACCAGGCCGAAGGGTATGTACATATACCAGCCGTGGTGAAATATGCGCGACGTCGTAATCGCCAGCGGACTATGCGTAACTACGGCGTAACGGGCATCCTGGATAGATTGGGCCAAGGGGTTAATCAGGATGAACTTCTGGTATTTTGGCGGTACGATCGACAGGGAATAAAGAATTGGCGTCAGGTAAAAACCGGCTTGCAAGACAACCTCCCAGATGTAGCTCAGGTCACGGAATTTGACAAAAGCAGCCGATAGAAACAGCGACACGCCAAGCGCCAGAACGTAAACTTCCAGCAGAATAAGCGGCAGCCATAAACTCGTACGTAATAGATCAACGTGGTTAATGAAAATAAACACCAACACCACGATAAGGTTAAGAAAGAGGTTGATAAGCGCCGAAATGCTGGTGCTAAGCACGATCGACCAGCGCGGAATGCTTATCTTACGAATCAGGTCGCCACGCGCGACTATCGAGCCCAAGCTCAGCACCGTCATTTCATAGAAAAAGTTCCAGATCACGATACCGAGCAACAGGTAAACCGGGAAGTGGGGTATGCCGCCGCCAGATTTCAGGACTTTTACGAAAACCACGTATAGGATTACGAAAAGTAACAGGGGTCTTAGCAATGACCAGGCATAGCCTAAGACTGAGCCCTGATAGCGCAGTTTGAAGTCCGTTCGGACCAGTTCGCTGACTAGCGCGCGGTTCTGTTTCGTGACAAATCGTCTCATTGTTTTAAGGTATTATAGAGGAAGAACGGATTGAAGTCGATGCAGAAGATAGCCGTAGTGGTGCCTAACTGGAACGGTAAGGACAAGCTTAAAGCCTGCCTGGACTCGTTGCGGGCGCAAACCAGGCCGCACCAGCTGATCGTGGTCGAAAACGGCTCGACGGACGGTTCGCTGGAATATTTGCGGGAGCATTACCCGGATGCCTTTTTGGTAATTAACGCTTCCAACCTGGGTTTTGCCGGCGGCGTTAACAGCGGTATCAAAGTGGCAATGGAACAAGGCTGTGACTATGTGGCGCTGTTTAACAACGATGCCGTGGCGAAACCGGATTGGCTGGAGCGGCTGGCCGACTCCCTGGAAGCCAACGATAGGCTTGGTGCCGCCACTTGCAAATTACTATCCGCTGACGGCCAGAAGATCGACAGCACCGGCGACTACTACACGGTCTGGGGGCTGCCATATCCGCGCGGCCGCGGCGAGTCCGATATCGACAAGTATGATGAGCAGACCGATATTTTCGCGGCCAGCGGCGGGGCCAGCTTGTACCGCGTAAAGATGCTGGAAGAGATCGGCCTGTTCGACGAAGATTTTTTCGCTTATTACGAGGATGTCGACCTTGGTTTCCGGGCGCAACTGGCCGGCTGGAAAGCCGCTTACGTGCCCGGTGCGGTCGCTTACCACCAGATTGGCGCCACCAGTGGCAAGCTGAAGGGTTTTGCTACCTACCAGACCGTTAAGAACCTGCCGTGGCTGTTTTGGAAGAATGTTCCGCCGGGCCGGATTTTTATAAAGGTTTTGCCGCGTTTCCTGATAGTCTACGTCTCGATTATCGCCAGCGCCCTGAGACGCGGGCAAATCTGGCCGGTGGCCAAAGGCCTGGGCGTTTACGCCTTCTTGCTAGCCAAAAAGATGGGGGCGCGCTATTACGTGCAAAAGTCCCGCCAAGTTCCGGAAGATTACATCTGGAGCATGCTGGTCCACGACCTGCCGCCCAACGCCCGTAAATTGCGTCATCTGCGAGCCTCGTGGCGAAGAATACGAGGCAAGAAGTCATGAGCAAGATAGTAATCGACGCCCGCGAGTACACCACTAGCACCGGCCGCTACATGTTCCGCCTGGTCCAGTATTTGGAGAAGCTTGATGACCAGCATGATTACGTGCTGCTGCTCAAGCCCGGGGACATGGACGCCTACCGTTTAAGTAATCCCCGTTTCACTAAGGTCGCATGTCCGCACAAGGAGTTCACGTTCTTCGGCGAGCAGGTCGCTTTCCGGCGACAATTACATGGTCTGAAACCGGACCTGGTGCATTTCGGCAAAGACCACCAGCCGGTACTTTATAAAGGCAGGGTCGTTACCACCATGCACGACCTGACAACCGCCCGTTTCCGCAATCCGGATAAGCCTTGGGCAATTTTCAAGTTCAAGCAGCTAGTTTACAAACGAATGGTAAAGCGCGTAGCCAGGAAGTCGGACGCCATCCTGACCGGATCACGTTTCGTTAAGGAAGACCTGGTCGGTTTCACCGGTGTTAATCCGGATAAAATTACAGTGACTCACGAGGCGGCTGATCCTATTAAGGAGGCGGCCGAGGCCATTCCGCCTTTGGAATCCAGAAAGTTCATCATGTATGTCGGGCGACCGACGCCGCACAAAAACCTGGAACGGCTGATCAAGGCTTTCGGGCAGGTCAAGGCCCAATACCCGGACCTGGTGCTGGTGCTGGCCGGCAAGCAAGACGCCAATTACCGGCGGATCGAGAAAAGCGTACAAAAACAGAACATTAAGGGAGTGGTTTTCCTCGGCTTCGTAAGCGAGGCCCGGCTGCGGTGGTTGTACGAACATTGCGAGGCTTACGTTTTCCCGTCGCTCAGCGAAGGTTTCGGCCTGCCCGGCCTGGAGGCCATGCTGCAAGGCGCGCCGGTGGTCAGCAGCAACGCCACTTGCCTGCCGGAGGTTTACGGCGCGGCGGCGCATTATTTCGATCCGCTTGACGTTAAGGCCATGGCAGACGCCATCAACGAAGTCCTGACAGACTCTAGCCTGCGCGCCGGACTGATTGAGGCCGGTCGTCGGCAAGCTGGCCAGTATTCCTGGCAACGCTTAGCCGAACAAACTCTTGAAGTCTATAACCGTACCCTGGGCAGTAGCTAGTCGACAGCTTCTTTGTCGTCTGACGGCTTGCTGAGAACGATGTGCCGGTCGCGGCCGTCACCGGCCGAGTCGCTGGTCAGGCCATATTCGGCGGCCAGCTGGTGGACAATTCGGCGGTCGGCGGCATTCATCGGTTCCAAGTCCATCGGTTCGCCGGAGTCGCGGACCTGTTTGACCCAGGTTTCGGCTTTTTCGCGTAAGCGGTCGGCCCGCTGCTTCTTATAATCGGCGATGTCGACGTTGACACGGTTGTGTTCGTAGTCGTTATTCTTGAGCGCCGTGCTGGTCAGGTATTGCAGGGAGCGCATGTTGTCACCGTGCTGGCCGATCAGAAAGCCGTTGAGGTGGGTGCTCGGCACGTTGAGCTGGATCACCTCGTCGTCGCTAGTGGCGTGAACGTCGGTGTTAAGCCCGAAGAATGACAACATGTCCTCGAGGTATTTCTTGGCGTAGAGAATGGCTTCTTCCATGGATTGATTCATCGTTTTTTCCTCCGTTTTTTAGATGGTTTGGAGGCGGGCTTTTTGGGTTTGGGGGTGACGATTTCGGCTTCCGGGATGGCGTCCAGGTTTTTGGACGGTTTATCGGCGATGCCCTCCATTTCCGTCTCGTCCCGCCGCAGCACGATGCTCTGCTGGATGAAGGCCACGATACCGCCGACCAGCCAGTAAAGGCTAAGCGCCGAAGCCAGGTTGACCGTAAACAGGAAGATCATGACCGGCAACAGGTAGCGGGTGCTGCGTCCGACGGCGGCGTTGACTTCGCCCTGGTCGGCCTGTTTGCCGCCGCTGGCGTCCTTGAGGATGGCCTTGAGCGAACGCTTCTCCTTGTCATCGGGCATAAGCTGCTTGGTCTGGTAGTACTGGGCGATGGCGCTCCCCAGAACGATGACCATGGCCGGCCAGTAGACGCCGCCATGGGCCGTGCCAGCCGCGCTGCGGCCCAAATTGACCAGGCCGAACAAAGTGTTATCAAACAGGTGGATATTATGCGATAGCTGCTTCATCCAGCTCAAATGTTGCAGCCTCGGATAGGCGAAAGTCACCAGGTTGTGCGGGTTGCTGATAACCCGGCGCAGGCCGCTGTACAAACCGATCAGGATAACCAGCTGGACGATCAGCGTCGGGAAAGTGGCAAAAGGGTTGATGCCGCGCTCTTTGTATAGTTCCATGAGCATTTGCGACTCTTTTTGGCGGTCGCCCTTGGCAGCCTGTTTGACGCGTTTGATCTCCGGCTGGAGGGAGCGCATGGCCTTGGCCTGGTGCAGCTGCTTCTTGAGTAGCGGCCAGAGCAACAACCGGATTACTATCGTGAAAATAATCAGGCTGAGGCCGAAATTATGGCCCGGCAGCAAGGCGTAAATCAGGACCAACAGGTTGAAGATAGGTTGAACGATAAATGTCGTGAACATGACGGTGCCGCGGCTCCCTTAACTGATCTTTAATTCTACTATATCACGGCCGACCGGTGTTCGGTTAAGGCTGGCTGGCCGTTTGGGCGGCTTTTTGGAGCAGTTCGCCGATTGAGGCCTGTAACTCGGCCGCCGGCAAGGCCGCTACCTTGTCATCGAATACGGTGAAGACCAGGTCTGTGCCAGGCGCTATACGGTCATCCGTGGTGCGGACTACTTCGTAAATCCGGCGGCGGATACGGTTGCGCGTGACAGCCGACTTGTTGACCTTGCGGCTCACTACTACGGCCACGCGGTATGGCCGACCAGGGTCACGCCGGTTGAACTTCAGGCTTAGCAGCGGTCCGCGCAGGTTCTGTCCGCGCTGGTAGACGCCGCGCAGGCTGCCGTAGCCATGAAACCGGTGGGCCGCCGTGATCATAACCCTGGCTCTAAGCGGAAAGCTTGGCGCGGCCTTTGATACGGCGGCGCTTGAGGACGTTACGGCCGGCCTTGGTCGACATGCGCTTAAGAAAGCCGTGTTCGCGGGCGCGGGCGCGCTTCTTGGGTTGGTGGGTTCGTTTCGGCATAGTGGTTCCTTACGCTTTAGAGATTTGAACAGTCTACCCAACTATAGCGTTGTTACCTCTGTTTGTAAAGCCCGCCCCTGCCCGGCCGGTTTTTGTGTTTTTGACAATGGTTGGCCGCCAAATGGCAAAAGTTATGCACCTAACGGCAGCTATTGTCCACAGATTAACAGATTGGGTTTGAGGCTGTGCATAAATATACCTCTGCGCCGGTTTTCTATAAGTGGTTTTTAAGAAAAGCCTGTTTGGTGTGGAAAACTTAGTCCAACTCACGTATATTGGGAACACGAGAAGGAGAGGTATGCAGCAAGACGCTTTATGGCAAGCGGTTCTGGGTGAAATCGAGTTATCGGTTTCGCACGGCAGTTTCATAACCTGGTTTAAGGGTACTTCCCTTCTTAAGCACTCCGAGGAGTCCATCGTTATCGGCGTTAACAATATTTTTATTAAGCAGCACCTGGAGCTTCGTTACGGCGACATTATCACCAAAACCCTGGCCAAAAACGGCCTGGTGTCCAACCAGATCGAGTACAAAATAATTTCGGCGCACAGCGACAAGCAACGTTCGGCCAAATCCCAGGAGATGCCCCCCGAACAGGCTTCGACGGTTAGCGCCGCCCGCAAGCCAAACTCCAACGCCACGCTGGGTAACGACCTGTCACACTCCTATAGGCAAGGCTTGAACGAGCGTTACACGCTGGATGACTTTGTAGTCGGCGACGGCAACGAGCTGGCTTTCGCCGCCTGCCAGGCCGTGGCCAGCCAGCCGGGCACCAAATACAACCCGCTTTTCTTGTACGGGGGCGTCGGTATCGGCAAAACTCACCTTATCCAGGCCGTCGGCAATATCTTGGCGGCCCGCGACCCTTCGGCCAAGGTGCTTTATATATCGACCGAGCAGTTCGTCCAGGAATTCGTCGACGCCCTGCGGATGCGCAAAACGCCGGCTTTCGCCCGCCACTACCGGACGGCCGACGTCCTGATTGTCGACGACGTCCAATTCATTGCCGGCAAAGAGAAGATGCAGGAGGAGTTCTTCCATACTTTCAACGCCCTGCACCAGGCCAACAAACAGATCATCCTCAGCGCCGACAAGCCGCCCAAGGACATTCCGACCCTGGAAGACCGGCTGCGCTCGCGTTTCACCGGCGGTATGAGCATCGATATGCAGATCCCCGACTTCGAAACCCGTTGCGCCATCGTCCAGAGCAAAGCCCAGGGCCATGGTACTGAGCTGGATAATGAGGTAGTTCAATACCTAGCGACCAATATTCAAAACAACATTCGTGAACTTGAGGGCGCTCTCAACCAGCTGTTGGCTTTTTGTGAAATGCGCGGCCTGGAGCCGACCCTGGCAATCGCCACCGGCCTGCTGAACGTCAATAAGACGCGGCCCAAGCACTTGAGCGCCAAACAGATCATCGAACGCACGGCCCGGCACTTCCAGATCCCGTTCGAAGATATTGTCGGTCCCAAGCGGGACAAGGACATCGTCGTGCCGCGCCAGGTCGCCATGTACATGCTGCGCAACGAGCTGAAGCTGAGTTTCCCTAAGATCGCCCGCGAGCTGGGCCGCAAAGACCACACCACCGCCATCCACTCGGTCGACAAGATTGACCGCGAAGCCCGCCAGGACGCCTCGCTGCGCATGGCCATCAGCGAAATAAGGGAGCATCTATATGCTTAAAACCGTCCGTCAAGTATGGGGAAAGCCTGTGTCCGGCCTGTTCACGTTTAGTAGTATAAGTACCGGTTTATACTCAGCCGCGCACCCAGGCCAAGCATCGCCTGTTCACAAACTACCCCGTTTTTACAAGCTAATGCCCGCGTTTGTGCCAAGCCTTTTCCACGCCTCCAAAACCCATTTTACATCTGTTAATTTTACACTTATACCATC
>DASRLG010000060.1:0-6414 GCA_035648575.1 Candidatus Dormiibacterota bacterium | reverse complement strand
CCCAAATACCAGGGCTTAACCCTCATCACGCGTGGCTTCGTTGTACTCGTGATGACGATGGGGTCGTAGTTGATTTCGACCAGAGAAAAGTAATACCCGTGAAGTCGCTGCCGTCTGCCCTAGACTACTATTACAGTCAGGTAGAAAGCCTGGCAGCCGCCTAACCCGTGCTAAGATAGAGGGCATGTGGAACGAAACCAAACACGGGCTGTATAAACAGTTCAACTTCGAGAATTTCAAGCAGGCCTGGGCGTTTATGACCAAGGTGGCGGAGCTGGCCGAAGAGTTCCAGCACCATCCGCGCTGGGAAAACGAGTGGAGCGTGGTGCAAATCTGGCTGATCACGCACGAAGGCGGCAAGGCGATTACGGATAAAGACCGCGAAATGGCCGAAGCCATCGACAAGATTTTCACCGAAACCGGGCCTCCGGGCGAGCAAGCACCAGATCCGGCGGCCCACCCCGACAAGGTCAAAGTCTTCGGTGACGGCGGCTCACGCGGCAACCCCGGTCCCAGCGCCAGCGGTTTCGTAATCTTGGACATGGAAGACAACGTGCTGGTCGACAAGGGTGTTTACCTCGGGGTGACGACCAATAACCAGGCCGAATACACCTCACTCAAGCTGGTCCTTGAGGAATGCCTCAAGATGGGCGTGCGGGAGGTCGAAGTTTACATGGATAGCCTGCTGGTCGTTAACCAGATGAAAGGCATCTTCAAGGTCAGGAACCGCGACCTGTGGCCGATCCACGACGCTATCAAGAAACTGGCGACCAAATTCGACAAGATCAGTTTCAGCCACGTGCCGCGCGAGTTTAACAAGCTGGCTGATGCCGCCGTTAACCGCGCCCTCGATGAAGAACTCGGTATTTCGCCCAGCCAAACAGAGGTGATATAATAACTAGCGGCCAGATTATCGGCTGATCGCGTGCGCGCAAGTGTACGAGGAAAGTCCGGGCAGCACAGGGAATGGCAGTCGCTAACGGCGACCGGGGGCGACCCTAGGGAAAGTGCCACAGAAACAAAACCGCCCCTGTAAAGGGGTAAGGGTGAAATGAGCGGGGTAAGAGCCCGCAATTCACGGCGGTGACGCCGCGAAATGGTAAACCCTGCCTGCTGCAAGGAGATGGACCCTTTGGGCCTAAAGCCCGAAGTATCCCGCTAAGGATCCACCACAAAAACCGCTCGAGCGTACTGGCAACAGCACGCCTAGATAGATGACCAGCCTCGACAAAACCCGGCTTACAGATAATCTGGCCTTTATAATTGCTCATGCTTGCATATATTAACTCCTTACAGCACTATTAGAGCTAGTAAATGAGGCACTAATGACGGCAATACCAACTGGCGGAGAAACGGCTTTAATACAGCCCGGCCCCTTGATCGAGAGTATGCAAGTGGAGCTGCACAGGGAACTTGGCATAGATGAGGTTTTTGCGGCCATAGAACGCCAACAAAGACTTGAGCTAAGGGTCGACGGTGTTGATCTGGACATGGTTAGGGATGTACTGGATAAGGCCGGGCAATCTTCGGAAGACGGGATCCCGAGTGAGGTATTGGAATTCCTAGAGACCGGAGCCCATTTAACCAAACAGGCTTCCAGTTATGCCAAAGCAGGCGTTGCCGCTCTTCTATTAGGCGCTCGAGATAGATTGCGGCAAAGCGACCGCCAAGCTTGGGTGAACGGCCCGGTAGCCAAGGAATGGTTAGGCAAGGCTGTAATTCTGCGGCGTCCAACAGCGGACGTAACTCAACAAGATGATAATTGGGGTAAAATAGGTCCTTTGTACGGTGGCGGCAAAAAGCCATACCGCTGTGGTGACAGAGCAGGTTTCGAGGGGCTTATGACTACACTATCGCTAGATGAAAATGTTACGGTAAGCGTTGGCCCCACTGAAATTAAAGAAGTTTTTGAAGCTGTAAAAGATCCCGACACTCGTAGGGTCACAAGATTCATCCCCAGAGTATCTATAGAGCCTGTAGGCTGGACGCCCGGTCATTCGCAGGCTGTTGCAGCCTAGAGGTATGTTTATTTCTTGGCGGCTTTGACGACGGCGGTGAAGGCGGCTGGCTCATTGACGGCTAGTTCAGCTAGGATCTTGCGGTCGAGGGTGATGTCGGCTTTCTTGAGGCCGGCGATCAGCTTGCTGTAGGTGGTGCCGTTGAGGCGGGCGCCAGCATTGATGCGGGTGTTCCAGAGTTCACGGAAGGTTCGCTTGCGGTTCTTGCGGTCGCGGGTGGCGAACTGCAGGGATTTGGTCAAAGCCTGGCGGCCGCGCTTGACGCTGACGCGGTTAGGGTGGCTGAAGCCTTTGGTGGCCTTGCGGATCTTCTTATGTTTGGCGTGACCGGGGACGCCTCGTTTTACTCGCATCTGTTAAACTCCTAAATTCTTCTTAATGTTGCGGGCCATGGCGCCGGAACGGGTGCTCAAACCGCGCAGCGAACGCTTGCGGCTGCCGCTTTTCTTCCCTAGGAAGTGGTTCATGTTCGAGTGGCCGACACGGACTTTGCCGTTCTTGCTTACTTTGACGCGGTCTTTGGTACCGCTATGAGTCTTGAGTTTGGGCATTGGTTTCTTCTCCTTCTTTGGTTGGCTGGTAGGCGACGGTGCCTTTGCCGCTGCTCCTGGCGACGAAGCTTAGTTGTCGTCCGGCCAGCTGAGGCGGTTGATCTACTACAATTGTATCACCGAAAGCCTCGATTACCCTTTGGGCGATCTTGAAACCGATCTCCTTGTGGGCTTGCTCGCGACCCCTGTAAACCAGCGTGATCTTGACCTTGTGACCGGCTTCTAGGAACTTCGCCACTTTGCCCATCTTGATCTCCAGGTCGTGCGCGCCGATCTTCAGGCCGAAACGCATCTGTTTCATGTCGAGGGTCTTGGTCGTCTTGCGGTTCTTCTGCTGTTGCTTGGTCCGCTGGTAATTGAACTTGCCCCAGTCGACGATTTTGCAAACCGGCGGGTCGGCGTCCGGTGAAATTTCCACCAAGTCGAGGTCGCGTTCTTGCGCGAGCTGCAACGCCTCCTGTTTGCTCAAGATGCCTAACTGTTTGCCGTCTTCATCGATGACACGCAGCTGAGATGCCCGAATCTGATCATTCAGGCGGGTATATTTGGCGATAGGTCCGTCTCCTTACTTGTTGATTTCAAGGTACCAGCATTCTAACAGATGGAATCCCAGAGGTCAATAAAATCGCTAATCTTTTAATGTTTGTTAGTTTGGGAGCGGTAAGCCAAGGCTTCGCTGATGTGGGCGGGGGTAATGAAGGCGGCAGTCTCGAGATCGGCGATGGTCCGGGCGACTTTGATAGTGCGCATGTAGGCCCGGGCCGAGAGTCTTAGCCTGGAGGCAGCCGAGTTGATTAGCCTGCTCGAGGCCTCGTCGAGGTTGGCGAAGGCCTTGATGTCGCGGTTGGTCATATTGGCGTTGAGGCGGCCGGTTTTGCCGTAGCGCCGTGATTGGAGTTTGCGGGCCTGCAGGATACGCCGTCGAACGGTTTCATCGGCTTCCCGGCTAGCTACTTGCACCAGCAGCTTATCGTGCTGGACTTCATGGACGTTGCAACAGAGGTCGATACGGTCCAGGATCGGGCCGGACAGCCTGTGGCTGTAACGTATTATTTCGTACGGCAGGCAATGACAGGCCGCGTTGCCGGAGGTGCCGTGGTAACCGCAAGGACAGGGGTTGGCTGTCGCTACCAGGATGAAGCTGGCCGGGTAATCGGCTGTTTCCTTGGCGCGGGCGACGCTGATAACCCGGTCTTCCAGGGGTTGGCGCAGGGCCTCAAGCGTCTCCCGCTGGAACTCCGGCAATTCGTCGAAGAAAAGCACGCCGCGGTGGGCCAGGCTGATCTCACCGGGCCGCAGCCTGGAGCCGCCGCCGATGACTGCCGCGTGGCTGGCGCTATGGTGCGGCGTCCGGAACGGCCGCTCGGTTACCAGCTGTTCATAATCGTGTCCGGCCAGGCTGTGCAGATGAGTTACCTCCAGGATTTCTTCGCGGTCCAGGGGCGGTAACAGGGATTTAAGGGCCTTGGCCAGCATGCTTTTGCCGGTACCGGGCGGTCCGGTGAACAAGATATTGTGACCGCCGGCGGCAGCGATTTCCAGGGCCCGCTTGGCCTGGGCCTGGCCAACGACTTCGCTTAGCTGTACCCCTGTCTTGGCGGTGGACGTCGACAGGGACTTATACTTACCGGAACCAGTCTTAACAGGTGCCAGTGGCACCCCGGTGTTGAAGTGATCGTAAAGCTGCTTGAGACTGACGATGGGTATTAAGTTTACTTTTGGCACCAACTGGGCTTGCCGAAGGTTGGCTGCCGGTATGTAAAAGGTGTCGATGCCCTTCGCCCGACCGGTCAGGATTTTGCCTATGATTCCCCGGACGGCCCTGGTAGAGCCGTCCAGCCCTAATTCACCGATGAAAGCCTGATGTTTGCCGATCTCGCTCATGACCTCTCCGCCGGCCAGCAGGATAACGACGGCGATAGCCAGGTCGAAGCCGCTGTCAGCCTTGGGAATATCGGCCGGTGCCAGGTTAACAGTGATGCGTTTGCGAGGTAGCATTATATGGCTAGTCGCGAACGCGCCCCTGATACGCTCCCTCGATTCGTCGACGGCTTTGTTGGCGAAACCGACAATTACTATGTTCGGCAGGTTATTGGAGAGATGACATTCGATGTCGACGATCGTTCCGCCGGAGCCGTCGGCGATAATACTTTGGACGGTAGCACCCATATGTCCCAAAACCTTTCCCGGTGCCCGCCCCGCGTGATATTTAGACAAAGTAAAACGCCTTGTCTGTTGAAAGGCAAGGCGTTTTAACGATAATTTAAGATTTTTGTTTGGCTTTGGTGTTAAGGTTTTGGTTTGATCTTGGTGGGACAACGACTTGCGAGAAATCGTCGTCCCAATAGGTCTTTTTGTTTTTGAGCACTTAATTTGTTCAAGCGCTATACGTATCTTATAGAATAGATAAATCTGCGTCAATAACAATTATGGTTATTATTCAACAAACCTGTGCATAACTTTTTGGGCGGGGTGCTGGCCGACACGGATCGGGACGTTAAATTGCCATTCAATCGGCCATTATTTTGCCAGTAGCCAGCCCGGCTTTAAGCATAAGGGCATTGACATTTTGCGCCCGGCGTGCTAGGATAATTAGCGTAAGTCACAAAAACAAAAACGTTCGCACTAGCTCAAAACGAAAGTCCTCGCGGGGACGGACGACTTACAAATTATAACGCTCTGTTTGGCCCTCAAGGCCGATAGAGCGGTCAGTCAAGCTGTGGGCGGTAAGCGCTTCAATAGTCTAATTTATATAAGCGGATTTATCGCCCCGGCACTAAGTTTTCTTTAGGAAAGCGTCTTATGAATTATCATGAAGCCTTTAGCCCGTAAACATATTTGGAAATTCGCCAGCTTGGCCGCGGCGGACGGTATTGTGTTCGGTTTTACCAATACTGCCAGCGTGCCGTCGTTCGTGTTGATGGCCGGCTTTTTGCTACTGTCGGTGACATTTTATTATCTTATAAGGGGCTTACTGACATTTGTCGGGCTATACGGAGTGTCGGTCAGGCGCAAACGGCGGCTGGCGGCGGTTATGACAGGTTCGGTCAGTGGTTTGGTGGCGTTGCAGTCGATCGGCGAGCTGAACTCACGCGACGTGCTGGTACTCGTCCCGCTCATGTTAATAGCTTACGTTTATACTTCTTACGGGAAGAGTACCAGGCGTCTGGGTGACGCCAAGGCCTCCGAATACGCCGCATCCGCTCTGGGTTGAGATAATCGCGGTTGTGCCGGGTTCGGGCTGCTGCTGAGCCGCTATCATCAAGCGTAAGCAACCTGTATAATAAGTGCTATGGATCCATCTAGTAAGCCAGCTTCCGGTGCTGAACTGTTGCCGTCGGAGATACAGTCGGCGCAACCGGCCGCCAGTGCCGGCGAAATTCCGCTAGGGCCGCCTGAGCAAGCGCCTGCCAGGGTAGAAATGACGCCGATTCCGCGTCAGCCGGCCGCCGTACAGCCCATATCCACTATACCGCTGCCTATGTCCCAGCCGATGCCAACAACACTGGTGCCGGTAACAAGTGCCGTTCCAGCCGCACCGGCAACGCCGATTGATGATGACGGCGACTTGATCGAGAAAGCCTGGGTCGATAAGGCCAAGCAAATCGTCGAGCATACCAAGGACGACCCCCATAAACAAAGCGAAGAGCTAACCGTTTTCAAGGCTGATTATATGAAAAAGCGCTATGGCAAGACTATAAAAATAAGTCAGTAGCAATAATGACAGTGTTTCTTTTCATTCTGGCCATCATTCTTGCGATGATCCTGATAGCCGTACCCGTCGTTTTCCTGCAAACGAGGAAAGTTTTCCGCGAGCAGAAAAACTACGAGCGCGGGCTGAAGAT
>DASRLG010000059.1:0-3741 GCA_035648575.1 Candidatus Dormiibacterota bacterium | reverse complement strand
CCATTACGGTACGCCCAGCCGGGTACGGACCTGGCTTGAAGTCGTAGCTCCCGAAAAACCGGGCATGGCCAGCGGTTTCTCGCTGGCTAATCACCGGGAAGCGCTTGATCCCCGGCGGCCGGAAACGGTTCGGGACCGGGCCGATGACCTGCTGCGATCTGATATTTATGACCATCTTCACGGTTCCCTGGCCAGGGATGTATCCATGTTAGGCAGAGTAATGGCCGCTATGGTCACAGGCGAAATGTAAAACTAAGCCCCATGAAACGCCTGGTAATGCGTGCTGGCGGCCTTGTCGAAACGGTTTAAGGCCACCTGGGCCACCCGCGCGATATCAAGACCACTGACCGTGCCGTCAGCCACGTAAGCCGGCAGCTTACTCATAACCGTATCGGTCAGGCCACGAGCGTCGCCGACAGCCGTTTTACGGTGTTCACAGCTCTTATACAGGCTCAGGAACAGTTTATCGCGTGAAAACGGACGTAACTTGCCCCTGACATCCCGAACCAGCCAGGCCAGCTCGTGCTGCACGATCTCTTTCGTACTGAAAACCGCGCCGCATTCCAGGCATTGCCGCCGCCGCCAGACTTGATTGTTCTTGCGTTGCGGCCGTGAGTTCACGACCTTCGTTTTGCCGCCGCAATGTACACAAACCATGTCAACATATTGACACACAGCAATTAATAAAGCCAGTGGATAAGTAAGCCCGAAACAGTGCAAAACAAAAGCCCCGGAAGACTTAAGGTCCCCGGGGCGGTGCCGTTTTCACCGATGTTAGTGGCCCGGCGCTTACTTGGCAGTAGCGGCGACCCGCAGGCGGCGAATACGATTATTCTTGGGCTTAGAGGAGACAAGCTCCTCGTAAAACAGCTGAAAGGCGTCTAGAGCGCTACTATTACGAATACCAAAACATCCCTGTTTAACCGATCTATCCTATCAAAGAAATATATACCAGTCAATACTACGGCTCTAAATGCTAGTGCTTAGAACAGGGGTGATAAAGCAAAAAATCCAACCTTAGGCTGGATTTTTAATAAACGGACTGGTGGGCGATATAGGATTCGAACCTATCACCTCCGCAACGTCAATGCGGCGCTCTAGCCAAATGAGCTAATCGCCCCTCTAACAGAGTATAAGTTACAGTAATTCAGGCTGGAACGCAACCGTGCCACCTGTAGTAACCGCGAGAACTGGCATCTAACGCCAACCATGACGTTAAATAAAATTACTTATCCCCATGTAGAAATGTCGTAATTACAGCATAAATAGGCTAGCCTTATAGTACCAACGCTGCTATGATAGTTCTTAGGTGAAGTTTTGCCGAGATTGTTTTACCTCGTCAGAACGAGCTAAAAAGGGTTGAGTGACTTGCGAGATCATTCGACCCTTTTTTGTTTTGCCGGGGCCGATGCTACAATAAAAGGGAGCGTTGAAGTGGATTCACCAGCCATTGAGCTCCGCCGGGATGGCGACAACGTGCGTTAACGTAGTCGCAAGAGTAAACGTCGAGGTGGAACCTCCTGAATAAGCAGGACCAAGACACTTGAGATTAAATACCGTGCGAGAGTATTGAATCCAAGTGTCTTTTATTTATAAACTCTCGCGAGGAGACAACAACGTGCCAGACCAACCGGACCAACTTCACGCTATGAGGCATTCACTGGCGCATATTATGGCCACGGCTGTCCAACATCTCTGGCCGGAGGCCAAGTTCGGCGTCGGACCGGTGGTTGAGAACGGCTTTTATTATGATATCGACCTGGGCGAGCTTAAGATTTCCGAGGAGGATTTTGACAAAATCGAAACCGAGATGCGGAAGGTTATCATTGCCGACCAGCCGTTTGAACGATCCGAAATGTCCATCGACGAGGCTATCAAGTGGGCGCAGGAAGCCAAGCAGCCTTATAAGGAAGAGTTGTTGAATGACTTGAGACGGTCCGGCACCACTGTCGCCAAGGACCTGGACGCCGAAGAGCTGGGTACCATAACCGAGGGGGAGGCCCAGGTCGGGGTCGTCTCATTCTATAAGAACGGCGATTTCACGGACCTTTGCCGCGGGCCGCACGTTGAGTCAACCGGTAAGACCGGCGCTTTCAAGCTGCTCAGGGTCGGTGGCGCCTACTGGCGCGGCAATGAGAAGAACGCCCAAATGCAGCGTATTTACGGCGCGGCTTTCGCTACCGACAAAGAACTGGCGCGGCATCTCGAGATGCTGGAAATGGCCAGGAAGCGCGATCACCGTAAGCTGGGGCAGGAGCTGGACCTGTTTATCATATCGCCGCTGGTCGGATCAGGTTTACCCCTGTTTACGCCCAGAGGAACGGTGTTGCGTGACGAGCTGAACCGTTATTCGCAGGAGATCCGCAAGCGTGATGGCTGGCAAAATGTCTGGACGCCGCACATCGCTAAGAAAGAGCTTTATGAAGTATCTGGCCACTGGGCGAAATTCGGCGACGAATGGCTGACGGTGAAAAGCAGCGAGTCGAGCGACGAACTGGTGATGAAACCGATGAACTGCCCGCACCACCAGCAGCTCTATGCCTCCCGGCCGCGCAGCTACCGGGATTTACCGCTGAAATACATGGAAACCACCACGGATTACCGGGACGAAAAAGCCGGTGAACTGATGGGCCTGGCGCGGGTACGGTCGCTGACTCAGGACGATAGCCATACTTTCTGCCGGCCCGACCAGATCCACGAGGTTATGAGTAAGCTGGTTGAGATAGTCGGCGAGTTTTACAGCGTGCTGGACCTGCCGCTGAAGGTCCGTTTGTCCTTCCGTGACGACTCGGACGGCTATCTTGGCGATCAGGAGTTATGGGACCAGGCGCAACAGATCATTCGCGAAGTAGTCGAAGCCGCCGGGCTGGAGTATTACGTGGCTGAGGGCGAAGCGGCTTTTTATGGGCCTAAGATTGATTTTATGGCGACCGACGCTATGGGGCGGGAGCTGCAGGTGGCGACGCCGCAGCTGGATTTCGTGCAGCCGGAACGCTTCGGGCTCAAATATACGGATGAAGACGGCAAGGAGAAGACGCCCGTTATGGTCCACTTCGCGTTGATGGGTTCGATCGAGCGGTTCCTGGCGGCTTATATCGAGCACACGGCGGGGAAATTCCCGGTTTGGGTAGCGCCGGAGCAAGTGCGGCTGATTACCGTTAACCAGGAAGACGCTACGGTGGAGTTCGCCGGGAAGATCCATAGCCAGGCCAAAGAGCTCGGCATCAGGCTGGAAATCGATAACTCCAACGAGTCGGTCGGCAAGAAGATCCGGGCGGCCGAACTGGCCAAAGTCCCCTACACTGTCGTGATCGGCGAGAAGGAAATCACCGGCGGGGAAGTGGTCCCGCGTATCCGCAAGGATATGGCGGTCATGGACGTGCCCCTGGCCCTCGGTATCGAGCAATTCCTCAAGACGGTGGCCAACGAAGCCAAAAGCAGGGTTCTTAAAACCTCTTTGTAAGGAGTTAAATGGAAGAAGTTGAGGCCGGTTACCGGCAACGGGTGGAGGCGCTGGTGGCGCGGATTCCGGCTGGCCGGGTAATGACCTACGGGCAGATCGCGGCGCTCTGCGGCAATGCCCGGGCAGCTAGGATTGTCGGCGGCATCGCGCATTTCGGCAATCCGGATTTGCCGTGGCAAAGAGTTGTTAATAAGCAAGGCGGGCTGGCAGCCGGTTATCCGGGCGGCCGGGTCGGTCACAAGCAGGTGCTGGAGGCCGAGGGCTTCACGGTGTCGGAT
>DASRLG010000058.1:0-4953 GCA_035648575.1 Candidatus Dormiibacterota bacterium | reverse complement strand
GCAGTGTAGCCAGGTTGCGCACCAGACACCTCAAAAGATAATGGTATTCTTCGATAACTTGTGCCTAGATGTGCTTGCTCTGTCTCAGTCTCTGGCGTGTCAAAAAGTTCTGCTTCTAAACCGGTTTCTGGTTCTGCTTCTAGTGCTAATGACATTATGCGACTGTATCGAGGATAAGTTAATATTTATTTTATCTATTCGGCGAGAGCGTAGGTGGCTTTGGCGACGCGCTTGAACTGTGGCTTGCCTTGGAGGTTCAGGAGGATGGTGGTTTCTTTGACGAAACGGCTCTTGAGTACGCGCTTGACAATTTCGTCCCGGTGCAGCGGCTCGTTGGCTTCGCGCAGAACTTCGCTGATGATGTCGGCTACAGTACCCTTCTCATAGCCCCACTCTTTGAGGGCGTAGATGCCGCGGCCGATTAAGACGAAGCGTTTGTCCTTGATAAGTTCGTTGTGAATTGCCTGCGTAGTGACATCCTTGCGCTTAAAATCACTGTCTTTGATGGCAGCGGAGATCTCGTTGAAGTGCATGTGCTTGCCGTTCTCCTTGAGGATAACGTAGATTTTGTCGCGAATGTTCTTGGGGTTAACCATAGGCCATTTAATGAGACCCCAGCGGCCGTTAAGGGTGGCTAGGTGCTTAGAAGTACTGGCCAGGGCGGCAGCCTGCTTGGAGTCGGCGATGCTGGCGGTCTTGGCGATCTGTTCGATGGTTTGCGGTTCGCCGATTTTCTTGATGGTTTCGATTAGGCTAGCGACACGGGTTTTGAGGGCTTTTTCGTCATAAACTGATTTGACGCCAACGCTATAATAGAAGTTATCATCTTCCTGGACAACAGATAGCTCAGGTGATAGTTGGCTGAGGAATGCTACGCGCGCCTGCTCTTCGCGGTTAGGCGTATCACTAAGCTTAGCCGTCAGCTCGCTGACACGTGACACTTGGCCAGATTCCTGCAAAAGATCCAATACGCGAGCCTGAAAATCGGTAATATGAGGCAAACCACCCTGCTCTGCGGTACTGCGCAAGCGAGTAACGACAGCTTTTTCAAGCTGACGTACACGTTCCCTGGTAATACCGAGCATTTCACCAATCTGTTCAAGCGTTTCTTTACGGTCAAATAGGCCGAAGCGGCGGGCGACAATTTCCCTTTCACGTTCACGCTCAATGGTTGCCAGAACATCAGTAACAAGTTGTTCGGTCTTGACTGGGGTGACAGGTGTGGGTTGTGCCATATAGTTTACTTCTTTCCTACTTATTCCGTAACTTTACATGTATTATAAAACTTATAATTTTAAAAGTCAATACTTTTTGGTCTTATTTGTATTCTAGCACATTCATGACAATTTTGCATACTAGATGTTGTAGAAATATTACCATGCCACGGGCTGTTCCGGCTAGCAAAATAACAGTTTAAAAAGCTGGCTTTACAGGGCTACCAAAGTAGTGGAAAAGTGTTCCGAGGATTGTCTGAGGAGCCCGTGAGGGCGACGAGTCCCGCAGGAACACTTTTCCACTACTTTGGTAGCCTCTAACTGAGGTAACAATTTATTTTTTGATCTTCTTGGCGGTTCGTTTGCGGCCGCGGAAACCGCCGCCTCGTTTTTTGGCGGGCGCTGCGACTAGGATAGCTTTGGCTTCGGCCTCTGTTAATTTGGCTGGATCCTGGTCTTTGGCGATGCGGGCGTTCTTCTTGCCGTCGGTGACGTAAGGGCCGTAAGGGCCGTTCAGGACCTTGATGCCGCTGGCGAATTCGTTGATGTTCTTGGCGGCGTCTTTGGCTAGTTTGGCTTCATATAGTTCCCTGGCCTCGTCTTCGGTAATAGTCTGCGGGTCGAGCGGTTTAATAGATACGAAAGTCTTGTCGACTTGCACGTAAGGGCCGAAACGACCGATGTTAGCTTTCATCTCCTGGCCGTCGGCCGTCGTGCCGACCAATCTGGGGAGTTTAAACATCTCCAGTGCCTGTTCCAGGGTAACGGTATCAATCGTCGTATCCTTGGGCATAGGGGCAAAAGCCGGTTTCTTGGTCTCGTCAGCCACGTCGCCGCGCTGCAGCATCGGGCCGTAGCGGCCGAAACGGGCCAGGATCGGTTCGCCGGACTTGGGGTCGGTGCCTAATTCGCGGGCCTGTGAGACCTCTTGGCGCGAGATGTCGGCCGATTGTTCTATAAGAGGGTGAAAACCTTTGTAAAAGTCACCGATCATCGCCTGCCACGACTGTTTGCCGTCGGCAATATTGTCGAAATCGGCCTCAACGCGAGCCGTGAAGTCATAGTCTACGACGTTCAGGAAATATTTGACCAGGAAATCGGTAACCACTTCGGCAATAGGGGTTGGAACCAGCTTGTTACGGTCGGCACCGGTGATGGCTTTGGTCGTTTGGCTGGTTACTTTGCCCTGCTCCAGCTTCAGTTCCGTAACGTCGCGTTCGGTGCCTTCAAGGTCGGTTTTCTCGATGTAACCGCGGGTTTGGATGGTCGAAATGGTCGGCGCGTAGGTGCTGGGGCGGCCGATGCCGAGTTCTTCGAGCTTCTTGACCAGCGCGGCTTCGGAGTAACGGGCCGGCGGGCGGCTATATGTCTGGGTGGCGGCTACGACCTGGGCTTCAAGTTTTTGGCCGGTTTTTAGCGAGGGCAACAGGACGTCATCTTTGCCGCCGCCATAGACTTTCATGAAGCCGTCGAAGCGCAGTATCTCGCCTTTGGCTACGAAAACCTCTGGCTGCGTACTGACACTGATTTTTACTTCGGTGCGTTCCAGCTTGGCGGGGCTCATTTGGCTGGCTAAAGCCCTTTGCCAGATGAGTTGGTAGAGTTTCTTCTGCTGTTCGTCGCCGCCGGCAGCGGTTTTGCCGAAGTCGGTCGGCCTGATGGCCTCATGGGCCTCCTGGGCGCTGGAGTTCTTGGTCTTATATTGGCGTACCTGGTGGTATTCGCTACCGTAAGCGGCCTTGATGTGCTTTTCGGCGGCGGCGATGGCCTGGCCGGACAGAATAGTGCTATCCGTACGCATGTACGTAATATTGCCGGCTTCATAAAGGCGTTGGGCCAGCGTCATGGTCTGGCGGACACTGAAGCCGAGGCGGCGGCTAGCCTCCTGTTGCAAGGTGCTGGTGGTGAACGGCGCGCCGGGGCTGCGGCTGCCCGGCTTCTGTTCTATATCAGTTACTTCATAGGTGGCGTCGACGATTCCCTGCAACCATTTTTCGGCAGCCGCGGCGTCCGATAGTTTGGCGTTTAATTCGGCCGGTACTTCTTGGCCGTCGGCTATGAAGATGGCGGTGACTTTGAATGAACTGGCGGCTTCGAAGGCGCGTATCTCACGTTCGCGCTCGACGATCAGCCGGACGGCGACAGATTGGACGCGGCCGGCGCTCAGGCCGGTTCGGACCTTTTTCCATAGAACGGGTGATAATTCGTAACCGACCAGCCTGTCTAGGACTCGCCTGGCCTGTTGGGCGTCAACCAGCTTGATGTCGACAGTACGGGGGTTCTTAATGGCCGCCTCGATGGCTGGTTTGGTTATTTCGTGGAAGACTATGCGTTTGGTGGTAGCTGGGTCCAGCTTAAGGGCGTGCGTCAGGTGCCAGGCGATGGCCTCGCCTTCGCGGTCTTCATCGCTGGCCAGCCAGACTTCACTGCCGGCGGCGGCTTTCTTGAGCTCGCTGACGACCTTTTTCTTGTCGGCGCTGACCTCATATTTCGGCTCGAAGTTATGCTCGAGGTCAATGTTCAGGCCTTTTTTCGGCAGGTCACGAATATGGCCAAAGCTGCTTCTGACCATATAATCCTTGCCAAGGAACTTTTCGATGGTCTTAGCCTTGGCCGGACTCTCTACGATAACTAAATTTTTCGCCATAACGTACTCCATATAAGCGTACTTAAGCTTAGAATGCAACTTATATATAAGAATGAGCGCAGAAACTGCCTATCAAAAACCGAAATACTGCCCGGCCTTGAAACCGCCCCAGATGCCGGCAAAAGAGCCAATAGTACTCAAAAGGATGCTCCAGCCACCCAGCCAGTTACCGTGGTCGAGTAAAGCCGCGCCCAGCCAACCGCCAAGCGTGCCGCCGATCGTGATACCGATGATAATCATTAGCTTCATGATTCCAGTGTAACACCTGACGCGGTCTAGTGAAGCCCCCACTGGTTAGAGCCAAGCGGGCGGATTTTGCCGCCGACTTCCAGCATGGTCAGGACCTGGTTGAATTCACTGGTCGATAAACTGCTTCGGTACAGCAGTTCATCGCCTTCGCTGACACCGCGCAGCAGCAGGTCGAGAACCGTTTGCTCGTGCGCGTTGCGGCCTTTTACTTCGTTAAACCGGGTTTGGTGCGGTTCGAAACCCAAAACGTGCATCACGTCCATATAAGAGGTCACTGGCGTCGCTCCGGTCTTTATCAGGTTGTTGGTGCCCACAGAGCCCTTATTGAAGATGCTGCCGGGTACGGCCAAGACATCTCTTCCCTGTTGCAGGGCAAAATTTGCCGTGTGCAGACTGCCGCTTTTCTCGGCTGCTTCGGTTATCAAAACGGCTTGGGCCAAACCGGACATTAGACGGTTGCGGGCGATGAAGTTCTGTTTGTACGCGTGAGTATCGGCGGCATATTCACTGACCAAAGCTCCGCCCTTTTCCAGGATGGCTTGTGCTAAGCGCCGGTTGGTAGCAGGTATGATTCTCTCCAGTGGACCGGGCAGCACGGCTATTGCCAGGCCGCCGGCTTCCAAGGCCGCCTCATGAGCTAAACAATCTACGCCCAGCGCCAGGCCGCTGACGATCACTACGCCCTGCTCTGCCAGCTGACCAGCCAGCTGAGCCGTAACCCTTTGCCCGTAGACGGAAACGTTTCGGCTGCCGACAATAGCGACCCGCGGCCGTTTCAACAGATCGTCCAGAGATGAACCCACGTGATATAGCACTTTTGGCGGACTGGGAATATGCCTTAAC
>DASRLG010000057.1:0-2952 GCA_035648575.1 Candidatus Dormiibacterota bacterium | reverse complement strand
GAGGCGTATCAGGCTAGAACGTACTTGGTTTAGTTACGGAAGTTCTGGTCAAGCCGCCGCGGCTTCCGGACTGGCTGCCCTAGACCGTTCAATATCCATATATACGTCTGATACCTCAGCTGAGGTCGCTCGGCGGTGGTCACTGTTCGAGAGGCCTGTCCAGGCCTCTGATGGCCGGCCATCGTCATAAACATCGACTAGAAAGCCCCTGTCCGGCCGCGACGGCTTGGCGGTCCCACCAGACCCTATACCGCCCGCGACAGCCAAATTACCGGGATAGAAAATGATATAGCGAAGCAATTTACGATCAGTGAGTGAACCGCGCTCAGGCAGCACTACTCCTCGAACGGCGCGCAGTTTAACTTCATCACCAGTCGCCGTTACCAAATGATCAATGCCGGCATCATTCAACTTGCCGATCGTAGGCGCGTGCTCTTTGGAAGCTATTTGTTCGGGAGTGAAATTATTGGAAACCGGATGTATGTAGCTGGCCGGTGTCGATAAGTCATCCTCTGGAGGCAATGGGAACCTGGCCTGCAGCATTTTCGCTAAATAGTCTATTTCCGGCTGGTTAGCTTCGGCTGCCGAGGCGCCTTCAGGTCGTGGCATAGATAAACATTAGCATAAATAATTGCTTGTGTCAATCTGTTAGCCGGACGGTTTTTAGATATCTGATTCGGGTTCTTCGACACCAAAATCATCGTCCGTCGCACCGCCGCCGAAAACGTCGTCGAACGAGCTGACCAGGACTTCGCGCGGGCGGGAGCCGTCAGCGGCCCCGACTATGCCCTGCTCTTCCATGGTCTCGATCAAACGGGCAGCACGGCCGTAGCCGATGCGCAGGCGTCGTTGCAACAGGCTGGTGCTGGCCTTATGGTTGTCGATAACTACTTTCACGGCGTCGCGCCACATATCGTCATCAGCATCTTGCCCACCGTAATCAGCGACGATACCGCCCTTGCCGTTAAGCTGAACCGGCTGCGACACCACCTCGTCGTCGTACTGCGGCGGCCGCTGCATACGGATGAAATCGGTGATCTTGGCAGTCTCATCCTCGCCGATCAAGGCGCCTTGGATACGCCGCGGCTTGGGCACGTCGGCCGTGGTCAGCAGCATATCGCCCTGCCCCAGCAGCTTCTCGGCGCCAACCTGGTCAATGATCGTGCGGCTGTCGACCTGCGAAGTCGTCTTGAAAGCGATCCTCGCCGGCACGTTGGCCTTAATCAGACCCGTTATAACGTCGACGGAGGGTCGCTGGGTGGCCAGGACCAGGTGGATACCGACAGCCCGGGCTTTCTGGGCGATACGAACGACCAGGGCTTCGACGTCGCGGGCGGCCATCATCATAAGATCGGCCAGCTCGTCGATCACGATAACTATATAAGGCATGCCCTCCTCTTTCTTTAAGTCGTTATAGCCGCGGATGTCGCGTTTGTTGACTTCGGCTAGGGCCCGGTAACGGCGTTCCATTTCGGCGACGGCCCATTTCAACGCGCTGATACATTTCTCAGGTTCGGTGATAACCGGCGTTAACAGGTGAGGAATTTCATCATATGGCTTCAACTCGACCTGCTTCGGGTCGACCAGGATAAGCTTAAGATCGGCCGGCGAGTTACGATATAAAAGGCTGGTCAAGATGGTATTGATCATGACCGACTTACCGGAGCCAGTCTGGCCAGCGACCAGGATATGCGGCATTTTGGCCAAATCGGCCACGATCGGCGTGCCGGATATATCCTTACCGATAGCGAATTCCAGGGCGCTTTTCTGGTCCTGCCACTCGCGTGACAGCAGGATCGAACTGACTCGGACGGTCGCCGACTTAACGTTGGGCACTTCTATGCCGACGGCGCGCTTGCCGGGAATCGGGGCTTCCATGCGGATGGAATGGGCGGCCAGATCCAGCGCCAGGTTGTTTTCCAGGGCCGTGATTTTAGTTAGCTTCACCCCTGTTGGAGGCTTCAAGGTGTACTGCGTGACGCGCGGTCCGATATTAGCCCCCTCCATTTCGACATCGATATTGAAGTTCTCGAAGGTGTCATGAATAATCTGGGCGTTATTATTGACGTCGCCAGCGTCGGCCTTGTCCTGTTTCTGGTTTAACAAGTCGATACTTGGGAACTGCCAGTTCGGGTCGCTGGCCGTAGTCAACGCCTCGTGGTTATCGTTGGCCGCCAGTTTCTGGGCCGTGTTCTTGAGCGTGGTCAAGCGGGCTGCCGGTTCGCCTTGGCTATGGTGCACGACCGGGACGCCTTCATTGAGCTGGAAGCCGGGTTGTTCGGCCGCCCTGGCCTTCAGCGCCGCCAGGTCGTTATCTTCAGCCTCGCGCTGAGGCCGCTTGAACAAATCAGCGAACTTAAGCAAAACTTTCGGCGAAATACCGAACGCGAAGAACACCGCCAACACCGTGAAAACGAAGAACAGCAGCGACGCCGGTATTTTGTCCAAAAGGCTCAGCACCGCCCCGCCAAGGCCCTTGCCGACCGCGCCGCCATGCCCGCCAGCCCAATTACCGGCTTGGTTCCTGGAGACAAAAGCCACGTAAGTCCAGGCGCTGGAGAATACCAGCACGCACAACATACCGACCAGTTTACTGAGCGGAATCTGCCGGTCTTCGGTCATAAACTTATAAACGCCCCAATAAACCAATGCCACAGGTGTCAGATAAGCCGCCCAGCCCAATGTCCAATAAGCGGCATGGAACAGGTCAACCGGCAACGGCCCGCCGGTGCCGAAACCGCCGATTAACAGGAATATCGCCACCAGCATCAGTAAAATAGCGCCGGTATAGTCCCAGAACGGCGAGCGCTCTACGGGAGCGACTGCCCTGGTCTTTTTCTTGGTAGCTCTTTTTTTCTTTTTTGCCATTAGCTTTGTATTATACTAACTTCTTGGGTAAATTGCTATTTGTACACTGTAGATTGTAGCATAAAATACTACAAAAGTCAATCC
>DASRLG010000056.1:0-13284 GCA_035648575.1 Candidatus Dormiibacterota bacterium | reverse complement strand
GAGCTTCATCGTGCGCGAGCTCTATTTAGAGGTTTTTAGCTCAGGGAAAACCCAGTACTTGTACCAAAGAAAGCTCCAGACAGTGAAAAAGCCGGCCGAGATGAAGAAGCCGATGTACGGCGTGATGCCGACGGCTTTTAGGCCGCCGATGATGGCGTAATCTAGGATGAAGCCGATGCTTTCTATGAAGAGGTAGCGGGCCACGTGTTGCATTTCGCTCAGGCGCGGATGGTCGCTGGCAAACGCCCAGTAACGCTGCGCCAGGTAGTTCAGGCTCCAGCCGACGACGTCAGAGGCGATTTTGGCCCACAGCCACCAGAGGTGCAGAACGGAGTAACCGAGCGCGAAGATAGCATAGCCGCTCCAGAAATAAACGTTGCCGCCGATCATGTATTTACCGAACTGGAGGGCCGTCTTATTCTTTGTCATCTCGAGCGTCTTGAGTCTTGCCAAGCTGCACCATGGCGATACCGGCCAGACCCCACCAGACATAAGCCAGCGTGTCGTCCGTCCAGGCATGTGACAGCATGTTAATAAACGTTATGCCGATTAAGCTGGCGAACAAGCTGAGCGCCAACGGATCGTCGCGCCTGAGGAACAGTAAATAGCCCACGCCGAGATTAATGATTATGAACATCCCCAGGCCGAGCAAACCGACTTCTTGTCCGATCTGGACGTAATAATTCTCGGCGATGCGGGCGGGGTGATCGTTGTAAACGCTGGCCGGTCCAGCCGTACCGGGGCCATCACCTAGCGGATGATGGGTGACATCGCTCAGGCCGCTCCTCAGGGCAGCTATATGTCCCTGGTTGGAGCTGGTGGGCACAGCGGAATTGGTTTGCGTATGCAGGACGAAGTTTTCGAAATTGATATCGTGGCGGAGGCCGATGGCCGCGACGGCACCGATAACTACCAAGCAAGCGGCGGCGGCCAGCCCGATCTGTTGTGAACGGCGTGACAACCGCCCTAGAAACAGGGCCGTGACAATGCTCAGGCCCGCGCCAACCCAGGCGCTGCGTGAAAAAGTAAAGAACAAGACAACCAGCGCCGCCACCAGGAAGAGACCCTGCCGCCAATTGCGCTTGGCGCGCGTCATCAGCACCGTTACCAAGCTGATCGGAATCACAAGATACGCGCCCAGCGGATTAGCCCCACGCAAGGTAGAAAAAAACCTGACGTAGTGCTGGTTATGGTTAATAGTCTCGACCGCCGGGATTGTCGACGCGCTATAGCCGAAGTGGCGCAAAAAATCGTTTGGCAAGATAAAAATCTCCAGCAGCCCGAAAACCACGACAACGACCGCCGGCCAATAGACCAACCATTGCCAATTCGACCTTAGCCGCCCCAGCCGCAGCGTCATCGTCCAAGCTACGAGGAAGAAAACCAAGAAGCGCAGGTTAACGATCAGGCCATAGCCCAGCGCTTTGGCGTTCACGTCATGCTGGTTGAGCGCCAGCAGCCCCCAGGCAACGCTCAGCGCCATATAAGCGAAAACCAGCCAGACCAGGCGGCGCGTAAGAGTATGGCTGCGTATCTTATGATCCGCGGCTATCAGGTAAATCGCGCCGACCGTGCAGAGCGCCAGCAGCCACTCCTTCCAAAGACGCAACGCGGTGTAATGGCCGAACAGGCTGGATGCCCAGACAGTCAGGAAGGCGTGAAAAGGCATCATCAGTAAAATAAACATGACAATACCGCTCACCCACGTCAAAATCGTATACTTCAGCGCCGATGTTTTCATAATGCTACAATTTAGTATAGCTTAGGTGCTCGTGTCTATAAGCAGTAACCCATGAAAAATAACGCTTCGCTCGTATACAACTTCTGTCTAATTGTCGGTGACGCCCTGGCCATCACCGTGGCTTTCACGATTGCTTATATTCTTAGGGTGACGCTCGACCACCAGCCTTTGAGCGCCAATGTCCATGCCCATACTTATATATCCGTCCTGGTCAGCCTGTTGCCGTTCTGGATTTTGATCTTCGGTTTGCTGGGTTTGTACAACCTGAGAGTTTACGAGAAACGCTTCGCCGAACTGGGGCGGCTGCTGGTCGCGACGTTTATCGGCATGCTGTTTGTCATCAGCTATAGCTACATGACTAACACGGTGATCTTTCCGGCGCGGCTGGTGACGGCTTACGGTTTCGGCTTGGCCTTTTTCTTCGTCCTGTTATTCCGAACGGTAGCCCGCGGCCTGCGCCGTGAATTGTTCGGTTACGGTGTCGGTATCAACCACGTGCTGCTGGTCGGCGACACCAAGACGACCCACCGGCTGATTGACGCGCTGACAAATACCCCTGTTACCGGGTACAAAGTGATCGGTGTGGTCGGCGGCGTAAAACATCCTCTCAAGCCTGATACGCCTTATAGGCAGTACGAAAGTTTTACCAACGCCGTCAGCCACCTTAAGGGCGGCCCCTTGCATACTATTATTCAAACCGAGCTGTATGCCGACGGCGAAAAAAACGACGAGATCCTGACCTACGCCCAGGAGCATCACGCGGCTTACCGCTTCGTGCCCGGCAATAGCGAGCTGTTTGTCGGCAAAATCGAGGTCGACCTGTTCCACGCCGTGCCGATTATCGCCGTCCACCAGACCGCCCTGATCGGTTGGGGCCGGGTGGTCAAGCGCCTGACTGACCTCATCCTCGGCAGCCTGTTTTTGGTGCTGGCTTCGCCCGTCATGTTGTTGACGGCCATCGCTGTCAAGCTGACCGATGGCGGGCCGGTCTTCTTCCGCCAGGAGCGCCTGACCCGCTTCAATACCAGAGTCAAGATCTTCAAGTTCCGCTCGATAAAGCCGCGCTACAGCGGGCTGGCACCCGAGGCAGCTTTCGCCAAGATGGGCCGGCCGGAGCTGCTCGAAGAATACGTCGGTAACAATGACGTGCTGGATGACGACCCGCGACTGACCGCTATCGGCCGCTTCATCCGGCTGTACAGTATCGATGAGTTGCCTCAGTTGTTAAACGTCGTGCGCGGTGATATCTCATTGGTCGGACCGCGGGCGCTGGTTCCCAGCGAACTCGACAAGTCCGAACAGAAAAACCTTATCCTGAGCGTTAAGTCCGGCGTGACCGGCCTGGCCCAGATTTCCGGCGTGCGCGACTTGAGCTTCGTCGAACGCCGCAAACTCGACCTGTATTACGTGCAGAACTGGAGCTTCTGGAACGATCTAGTGATTCTGGTCAAGACGTTCTGGGTAGTGCTGTTCCATAAAGGGTCTCGCGGATGAGCGCGGAAGCCGATATCGCCTCCGACAAAAAACTGAAAGTCGCCATCGTCTGCGACTGGCTGACCGGTATCGGCGGTGCCGAACGCGTGGTCTACGAGCTGCACAAGCTATATCCGAAAGCACCGATTTATACCTCGCAATACGATCCTGGCAAACTTAGCTGGTTCGAGGACGCTGATGTCCGTACCACTTGGTTGCAACGGTTACCAAAAGGTCTTAAGAAGTTCCTGCCCCTGCTTCGGGCCTGGACGTTTAGTCGCCTTGATCTAAGCGAGTACGATTTGGTAATTTCATCGAGCGGCGCCGAAGCCAAGGGCGTGCATACCGGGCCGAATACCATTCATATCTGTTATTGTCACTCGCCGACCCAATATTACTGGATACGCCATGACGAATACTTGGACAATCCCGGTTTCCCGCTCGGGTTCAATTGGCTGGCCCGCCTGAGCCTGAGGCTGTTGGTAGACCCGCTCAAACGCTGGGACCGCCGTGCCGCCAAACAGCCCGATTACCTGATAGCCAACTCCACGCACACCCAAGCCATGATTAAACGTTACTACCGCCGGGATTCGGAGATTATCTTCCCGCCAGTCGAAACCGACCGTTTCAAAACGCGCGATAAGACCGTCTTGCGCCATGGCTTCGTAGTGGCCGGCCGCCAGACACCATATAAGCGTTTTGACCTGGCTATCCAGGCCTGTGACGAACTGAAAATCCCGTTGTTAGTCATCGGTGACGGTCCGGACCACCGGCGGCTGGAGAAGCTGGCTGGCCGGGGCACGACCTTCCTGGCCAACGTTAACGATAGCGAAATTGTCAGCCATTTCGACTCAGCCTTGGGTTTCATCCTGCCCAATATGGATGATTTCGGCATCGTGGCCGTCGAAGCTATGGCCGCCGGTACGCCGGTTATCGCTTATAATAAGGGCGGCGCCCTGGATTACGTAGTGCCGGGCAAGACAGGCTTGTTTTTCGATAAACAAACCGTCAAAAGCCTGGTTCCAGTACTGGAAACGGCGGCTGCCAAATCATTTAATTATGAAGCCATTGCCGAGCACGCTACGCAGTTTTCGGTATTGACTTTTAGAAAAAATATGCAAGACTATATAAAGCAGTGTTTGTCCCAAGGAAGTAGGCCCTAAATGTGCGGAATAGTCGGTTATATAGGTAAAAAATCCGGCGTGGACGTTGTCCTGACTGGTCTAGAGGCCCTTGAATACAGGGGTTATGACTCAGCCGGCATCGCCATCGTCGATGACGGCCGGACCGAAGTCGTCAAGCAGGTCGGACGCGTCAGCGGCCTGATAGATGCCGTCAAAGGCCAGCATCTCAACGCCAAACTGGTGATCGGCCATACCCGCTGGGCTACCCACGGCGCGCCGACGATTATCAATGCCCACCCGCAGGTTAACAACGCCGGCACGATTTCCGTCGTGCATAACGGTATAATCGAGAATTTCGCCGAACTGCGCGACCGCCTGGCAGCCGAGGGGTACAGCTTCAGTTCGCAAACCGATACCGAAGTCGTGCCTAACCTGATTGATTACTACGCCAAGCAGTTGCCCTCGTTCGAGGCGGCATTCGAGGCCGCCCTGAACGACGTGCGAGGGGCTTACGCCATCGCGGCCGTTACGACCGATGAACCTAACACTTTGTACGCCGCCCGCCTGTCCAGCCCGCTGGTGATCGGTGTCGGCCAAGGCGAACATATCCTGGCTTCCGATCCGACAGCGATTATGAAACACACCAAAAAGGTCATCTACCTGGAAGATTACGACATGGCCGTCATCACCGGCGACAAAGCTGAGATCCATAACCTTAAGGACAAGAAGCGCCCGACACCGGAAGCCGAATTGCTCGACTACGATAACGAACAGGCCGTGCTCGGCGACTTCCCTAACTTCATGCTCAAAGAGGTCTTCGAAGCGCCGGCCACGATCCATTCGGCGATCCTGGGCCGGGCGCTGGCCGATAGGAACCTGGTCAAGCTCGGCGGCCTTGAGAGCGTCCTCGGACAGCTTAAGTACATCGACAGGATAGTTATCGTAGCCTGCGGCACGTCCTACTACGCCGGCCTGGTAGGTGAATACCTTATCGAGGGGCTGGCTGGCATACCGGTCGAAGTCCAACTGGCCAGCGAATTCAAATACCGCGACGAGCCTTTTTCGCGCAGCACCGCCCTGCTGGCTATTTCCCAATCCGGCGAGACAGCCGACACTATCGCCGCCCTTAAAAAAGTTGAGAACTACGGCGTACTCAGGCTGGGTATAGTTAACTCCGTCGGCAGTACTATCGCCCGCATGACGGACGCCGGCGTTTATTGCCATGCCGGTCCGGAACAGGCAGTGGCCAGTACCAAGGCCTTTCTTGCCCAGGTGACGGTTTTGACCTTGATCGCCCTGCACCTGAATGATGGACAGACCAAACGCTTCAAGCCGCTACTCGAAGAGCTCGATAGCCTCCCCGCCAAAGCCCAGGAGATTCTCGACAACGCCGATGAGATCAAACGGATCGCTGAGAAATACGCTAAATACCGTGATTTCCTCTACATCGGCCGCAACAACGCCTACCCGTCAGCCATGGAAGGCGCCCTGAAGCTCAAAGAATGTTCTTACCTGCACGCCGAAGCTTACGCCGCCGGCGAGATGAAGCACGGCCCGCTGGCCATGATCGATAAGGATTTCCCGACATTCGTCATCGTCACCGACTCGCCGCTGACAGAGAAGACTTACTCCAACATCCAGGAAATCCGCGCCCGCGGCGGCCCGGTCGTCGCCCTGGCGACCAAAGGCAACAAGGCTATCAAAGAACTGTGTGATGACGTAATCTACATACCTGAAACGCCGCTGGAAACCCAGCCTATCCTGCACGCCATCGTCACCCAGCTTTTCGCCTACTACATCGCCATGTCCCGAGGTTACGACGTCGACCGTCCGCGCAATCTAGCTAAATCCGTTACTGTCGAATAGGCCTAGGCGGCCATGCCGCTAGCTTTCGTTAAGGCGTTTGCTAATATCGCCGACTTTTTGGGACAAATCCTTGCGGGTGACCAGCAGGCCACTTGGCGTGTTGACGACCACGACGTTGTCCAGTCCTAGAACAACCACGGGTTTTTCTTCGTAGTTCTGAATGAAAGAGTTATCAACTTCCTCGGTTTCAACCTTGCCATGAACGTGATTACCCTTCTCATCGCCGCCTATAGCCTTGTGCAGGTCGCCGAAAGAACCCAGGTCCATCCAGTCGAACGAGGCCTGTACTACCAACAAGTCTTTAACTTTCTCGATCAGCGCGTAATCAATCGCTTCGCTCTTAAGCTCCAGGTAGGCAGCCTCATAGCCATCAGCGCCGGCGGCTGTCAGCTTGTCGTAGGCGGTTAGCAAGTCGGGGGCGTAGGTCTCCATTTTTTGTCGGAAAGTCTTGACCGAGCCGACGAAATAGCCGGCATTCCATAAGTAGTCGCCGCTGTCCAGGTAGTCCTTGGCGGTGTCGAAATTCGGTTTTTCCTTAAATGAGCTGACGTTGTAAGCCAGGACCTTGCCTTCAAACGGCTCGCCTTTTTGGATATAGCCGAAACAGGTAGCCGGGTAGTCCGGCTCGACGCCCACTAGGACAATTCGGTCGTTGGACTGGGAAACCTCGGCCGCGGCCTTGAGGCTGCTGACGAACCCGTCCGTGTCACGGATGTAATGATCGGCGTGGATGAAGGCTATCGGTTCCTGTTCGTCATGCTGGCTGCTTATTCGGCACAGCGCGGCGATAATGCAGTTAGCCGTACCCCGCCTGGCCGGTTCGACGATGAAGCCCTCCGGCGGCAGGTCTGGCAGTTGCTCCCGGACGTGATCAATATGGCCGCTTTCGGAAACAACATAGACCTTATCGGCCAATTGCCGCGCGCGTTGATAGGTCGCCTGCAACAATGACCTGTCGGAGCCGTTGACCTTGAGCAGGTGTTTTGGGTAATCAGGCGTGGATAGCGGCCAGAGGCGCGAACCCGA
The DNA here is from genome assembly GCA_035648575.1 of Candidatus Dormiibacterota bacterium. Classification (GTDB taxonomy): domain Bacteria; phylum Patescibacteriota; class Saccharimonadia; order Saccharimonadales; family UBA4665; genus DASRLG01. Next base: position 6,054 of record DASRLG010000056.1, on the reverse strand, counting down.
CCCGCCCGCGATTATAACTACAATCATTGTTAATAATATACCAGAAATAGCCTGATTACCGGATATTTCGGCTATAATGACAAGCAGTAATAAAAAGGAGTTTTGGCTCATATGAAAGTAAACCCTCAAATTTTCCGCGGCTATGACCTGCGCGGCTTAGTCGACAAAGACCTGAGTCCGGAAATAGCCCTGCACCTCGGCAAAGCTTACGGCACCTACCTGACGAGACGGAATATGAATACCGCGGTAGTCGGCCGGGACTGCCGGGCGACCGGGCCGAGTTACAGCGAGGCTTTAATCGAGGGGTTACGCTGGGCCGGTGTTAGCGTGACGGATATCGGTATGCAGCTGGTCGGCACCTTCTATTGGTCCCAGTATCATCTCAAAATCCCAGCCGGCGTTTACGTCAGCGCCTCGCACAACCCTCCTGAATTCAATGGTTTCAAATTCGCCAACGACTATTCGGAAACGTTGGTCAGCGACGGCATGCAGGAGTTGCGCAAACTGGTCGAGGACGAAGATTATGACCAGGGCAAGACCGAGGGTACTTTCAAGCAGGTCGACATCCGTCCGGCCTACTATGATGACCTCGTAGAACGACTGCCGTTGACCCGGCACTTCAAAGTCGTAATTGACCCCAGCTGCACCACGGCCGGCGACATCGCCCCGGCACTGCTCAGGCAAGCCGGCTGCGAGGTAGTCGAATATAACACCAAGGTCGACCCGACATTTCCTCTCGGCGTGGCCGACCCGACCGAGACCCAGGTCGTCGAACGACTGCGGGACGAGGTTCTAGAGAGCAAAGCTGATATCGGCTTCACCTACGACGCTGACGGCGACCGGATTGGTATTGTCGACGATGCCGGCAACATTATCTGGAATGACGTCTTGCTGGCCCTGTTCGCGATTGACGTGCTGCGCGACCATCCCGGAGCCACCATCATGTACAACACCCTTTGCTCGAAGGTCGTGCCCGAGACTATCACCAGGCATGGCGGCAAACCGTTCATGTGGCGGACCGGCCACTCTTTCCTGAAGAAGAAAAACCAGGAGGTCAAAGGCGCCTTCATCGGCGAACTATCAGGCCATTTCTTCTTTTCGGCCGATTTCTACAACCACGATGACGGACTCTACTCCACCTTGCGCCTGCTAAAAGCCATTGAGCGCTCCGGCAAGAAATTGTCGGAGCTGCTGGCCGAGCTGCCGCGTTACGTTTCCAGCCCGGAGATCAAAGTGTTCTGTCCGGACGAGCAGAAAGTCGCCGTCGTAGATAAGCTAGTCCCCATCCTCAAAGAAAAATACCCGGACGCCGAAGTCATCAGCGACCAAAGGGCCGGCGACGGCATCCGCCTGGATCTCAAGGACGGCATGTTCGTCGTACGTTATTCCCAAAACGGGCCGTATTTAACGATCAAATTCGAAGCCCGCGACGACCAGGGTTACGAGAGCCTGCGCCAATCTATAAATGACATTTTGCACCAGCTACCGGAGATCGACTGGGAATCGCCCATCAGCGCCAACGTCGAAGCTCTCAACGGTTAGATCAAAGCTTACTGATATAATATTAGGCATATGAAAATACTCGTTACCGGAGGGGCAGGCTTCATCGGCTCCAACTTCGTCCATTATCTCCGGCAGAACTATCCCGACTACCAAATAGTCGTCGTTGACAAGCTAAACCAGCAGGGCAACATCGAGAACCTGGCGGCTGTCCGCGAGGACATTGAGTTCCATGAGTTCGACCTGGTCGAGGAAGCCAAGCTGGTACCGATATTCGAGGGCGGCATAGATTACGTGGCGCATTTCGCGGCCGAAACCAATGTCGACCGGTCGATCGAGGACCCAGACAATTTCGTTAACAGCAATGTCCTGGCGACCAATATATTGCTGCGCTTAAGCCGTGACCACAGTGTCAAACGGTTCCACCACGTTTCGACCGACGAAGTTTTTGGCAGCCTGGAACTCGGTTCGGACGACAAGTTCAACGAAAGCACGCCTTATGACCCGCGCAGCCCGTATTCTGCAACTAAAGCTGGCAGTGACCATCTGGTGCGGTCTTATTTCCACACTTACGGACTCGACGTCACCATCAGCAACTGCTCCAACAATTACGGGCCTTACCAGGTTCCGGAAAACATCGTGCCGGTGTTCGCGTTGATGGCCATGCAGGACAAGCCGCTAACGATTTACGGCGATGGCAAAAGCGTCCGCGATTATTTATTCGTCCTCGACCACTGCCGGGCCATCGACCTCATCCTGCACAAAGGCAAAGCCGGCGAGACTTACTGCGTCGGCGGCGGCCAGGAACAAAACGGTATCCAGATCGCCGACGGCGTACTATCTATCCTCGATAAGCCGGCCGAGCTCAAGCAGTTCGTGACCGACCGGCCTGGACACGACCGCCGCTACGCGATTGACTACTCCAAACTAAGCCGGGAGCTCGGCTACGAGCCAAGCGTGACCTTCGAAGAAGGCCTGCGCCAGACGATTAAGTGGTACCAGGACAATCCGGGCTGGTGGCAGCCGTACATGGAGAAGCTCTACGTGCCGAAATTCATGCAGAAGGACGTCGCCAGCCATGTCTGACCAGCTCGCCGTACATGAGACCGAGATTCCGGGCTTTTACGTGATTGACTTGGTGCTGCACGGCGATAACCGCGGCTGGTTTAAGGAAAATTACCAAAAAGAGAAGATGGAGGCGCTGGGCCTGCCCGCTTTCGAGATCGTCCAGAATAATTTTTCATTCAACGCCGAGAAAGGCGTGACCCGCGGATTGCATGCCGAACCGTGGGAAAAGTTTATTTCGGTGGCCAACGGCCGGGTTTTTGGCGCCTGGGTAGATTTGCGCAAGGGCGATAGTTTCGGCAAAGTCCTGACCCTGGAGCTCACGCCGGACAAGGCCGTTTTCGTACCGCGTGGCATCGCCAACAGTTACCAAACTCTCGAAGAAAACATTACTTATACCTACCTGGTCAACGAGCATTGGTCGCCGGAGGCCAAGTACGCCTCGCTTAATCTCTTCGACCCGGCGATCGCTATCAAATGGCCGATCGCCCGTGACCAGGCTATTATTTCCGACAAAGACGCCAACAATCCACTATTGGCCGACGTAACGCCGATGGAGTTTTAACATGGACGGCTCTTCAATTTTCATCGTCGGAGCCGGCGGGCAGCTTGGCCAGGCGCTCAAACAGAAATATCCGGAGGCCCAGAACGCCGATATCAAGGAAATGGACATCACCAACGCCGAATCCGTAGCCAACTTCGATTGGAGCAAGATCAAGATTATCCTCAACGCCGCCGCTTTTACGAATGTCGACGGTGCCGAGACTCCCGAAGGCCGGGTCGCGGCCTGGAACGTCAATGCTAGCGCCGTCGCTAACCTTGTAAGAGCCGCCGCCAAGCACGATTTGCTGCTGGTACATATATCGAGTGATTACGTCTTCGACGGCACCAAGTCGCCGCACACCGAAGACGAATTGTTCAGCCCGCTGAGCGTTTACGGCCAGACCAAGGCCGCCGGCGACATTGCCGCCAGCCTGCTCCCCAAGTATTACATCTTGCGCACCTCTTGGGTCATCGGCGAAGGCAGGAACTTCGTCCGCACCATGCTGGAAGTCGGCCGCAAAGGTATTAACCCGACCGTCGTGGCCGACCAGGTCGGGCGATTGACCTTCACCAGCGAGCTGGTCCGGGCTATAGATCACTTGATTACCGGCCAGGCGGCTTACGGCACCTACAACGTCAGCAACGGCGGGATCAGCGCCAGCTGGGCGGACATCACTCGCGCGATCTACAAGGCAGCTGGCTTGGACTTAAACGTTACCGACACCACGACCGCCGAATATTACGCCGGCAAAGACGGCATCGCGCCGCGCCCGCTGCGGAGCGAGCTTGATTTGTCCAAAATCCAAGCTGCCGGCTTCACGCCGATCGACTGGCAGGAAGATTTAGCAAAATATATCGCCAAGGAGGCACAAACATGAAAGGCATTATCCTGGCTGGCGGCTCCGGCACCCGGCTCTACCCCATTACCAAAGGCATTTCCAAACAGATCATGCCGATTTATGACAAGCCGATGATCTACTACCCTCTCAGCACGCTCCTGCAGGCCGGTATCCGCGACATCCTGATCATTACCACGCCCGACGACCAGCCGCAGTTCCAGCGACTGCTGGGCGACGGCTCGGAGCTGGGTATCAACCTGCAATACGCCGCCCAGCCATCACCCGACGGCCTGGCCCAGGCATTTATTATCGGCGAGGAGTTCATCGGCAGCGACAAGGTCGCCCTGATTCTGGGTGACAATATTTTTTACGGGGAAGCGTTCGGCCATGTTCTAAAAAACTGCGTCGATCCTGACGGCGGCATCGTTTTCGCCTACAAAGTGGCCGACCCGGAGCGTTACGGGGTCGTCGAATTCGATGACAGCCAGCACGCCGTATCGATCGAGGAGAAACCGTCCGAGCCAAAGTCCGACTACGCCGTTGTCGGCCTCTACTTCTACGACAACGAGGTCATCCAAATCGCCAAAAACATCCAGCCCTCCGACCGCGGCGAACTCGAAATCACCACCGTCAACGAGGAATACCTTAAGCGAGGCAAGCTCAAAGTCCAGACCATGAGCCGCGGCTCGGCCTGGCTCGACACCGGCACTTTCGAATCGATGAACGACGCCAGCGAGTACATCCGGGTCATCGAGAAACGCACCGGCCTGAAAATCGGCTGCATCGAAGAGGTCGCCTACCACCAAGGCTTCATCGACAAAGACCAACTCCAAAAAATCGCCGACCCGCTAGTCAAAAGCGGCTACGGCAAATACCTGCTGGGTATCATAAACGGCTGACATGCAAAAAACCTCAGCCCTGGTTATATACCTGTACCGCCACCATTTCGTTCGTTACCTGGTCGTTGGCGGCTCGACTTTCGTAATAGATTTCGGCCTGCTGTTCACGCTGCACGGCAAAGCCCACGTCAACCTGGCTATCGCCACTTCGCTGGCTTACTGGATATCGATCGCTTACAATTTTGCGCTAAACCGACACTGGACTTTCAGCCAACGGGATAAGAGTGACTTGCGCCGGCACCTGTCGACCTACCTGGTCCTACTGGCTTTCAACTACCTTTTTACCGTCATCTTCGTCAGCCTGGTCAGCCATAGCCTGAACTACCTGGTCGCCAAAGCCATCGCCGTAGCCATTCAAATGACCTGGACCTACTTCGCCTACAAGAACTACATTTTCACCAGCAAACCCCAGCCCGAATAAAAATTGCTCAGGCCAGCTTTGTTCGTTGGGCGGCGCCAGCTTCTCTGATTAATCGGGCTTGTTTAGCTTGGGCGCCTTTATTCTCCATTTTTAACCCGCCCTTGCCGTTTGGCACCACATCAACCAGGCGGCCTCCAGTATGGGCCATCAAAAGGTTAGGAATAGCACCCTGCCTGTTACCAATAGTCATCAGCCAGGCTAATGCTTCCGTCTTCCCGAGGCCTTTTAAGAACTGCGTGGTAAGGCCAAGGTACTGGTCGTATTCAGTCACCGCCTCCGCGTGCAATATATCTTCGGCAACCGCAACCTCTGAAGGCAACGAATAGGCTCCCAAGGTACGGGCTACCCTTGCTCGATGGTAACGAAGGGTTGTCCATAATATACTATCCGTGTCATCTCCAAAGAATTCTGCCAGTTTTTCAGTTTGCCGGTAAGTATTGTTTAGGTCGTAGGAGGTCGATTCGCCGGATAAGTCGCCTAGCGGGATCAAAGCGTCTTTGGGTACGTCGGCCTCTTCGGCCATGCTCATCATGAGATCGGTCGTAGTAGGCAAAGACCTGTCATAAAGCGTTTCGCCTGGAAGCACCAGTTTAGATCCCGGATGGTTTCTCCATGCTACAATCCCGGCATGCATTGATGCCCGGGTTAATACGGAAAGGAATGTCTCCAGCTGACCCGTTTCATCAGCCCTAGTGATATTGGAGCTATGGGGGTATGGCACTATGAACTTAACATCCCGCGAAGGATCCAAGGCTTGTTCAGCTGCCAAAACCGCACTATACATAAT
>DASRLG010000055.1:0-7654 GCA_035648575.1 Candidatus Dormiibacterota bacterium | reverse complement strand
GTTTTGGTATTAACCCCAACGATCCGGAGCGGGTGAGCATCGGCGAACTGTATGACAGTCCGGGCCAGGTGTTCGAACCTGAAGCTGATGTTTTGAGGAGCGGCGGCTTAAGATCGATGGATAGTCGTCATGCCGACACGTCATTAGTAACCAACAAAGTCCACAAATCCAGGCAATCTAATCATAACGGCTGCCTGTTAATCAAAACCGAGGCTCAAACATATTGGGTAGAAGCAGGAGTCATGCTAAGCGTTGAAGAAACGGTTAGAACCGGCAACCCTGTAGCCGAGCTGGTCACGGACTCAGAGCCGCGAATCATGATTGACGGGCACTGGAAATATAAACCGGCCGGGGCAGAAGACGGACCACGCGGCTGGAAAGACGCGGGCAAGGTGATGTCGGTAGCGGTTGATGGTTACGAGTCTGACAATCGTCAGACTATCGAAGAACATGACGCTGAAGGTACGCTGTACCAGGGCTTCGAAAGCGCGATCGAGGAACTTGCTACCGTCAATATTGATCCGGGTCGGGCAATAGACCTGGTTCTTGAATCGGCCTAGCTATAACGCTTCGCGCGTGACAAGTGCTAAGCGCTTAGCATATAATTAGCGGCAATGAGCAAAGAAGTTAGTCTTGAGGACATTGTCAGCCTGTGCAAGCGCCGCGGTTTTATTTACCAAGGCAGTGAGATTTATGGCGGCCTGGCCGGCACCTGGGATTACGGCCCGCTCGGCGTAGCCCTCAAGCGCAATATTATGAACCTGTGGTGGAAGATGTTCGTCGACGACCGCGACGATATGCTTGGTGTCGACGCCGCAATCTTGATGAACCAGAAAGTTTGGCAGGCCAGCGGCCACGTCGATACTTTCACCGATCCGTTGGTGGAATGTTCCAACTGCAAATCCCGCTTCCGCGCCGATAAGATCGACACCAGCAAATGCCCGACCTGCGGCCAGAAGGACACCTTCGGCGAACCGCGCCAGTTCAACATGATGTTCAAGACCAAAGTCGGCCCGCTATCGGACGATATCAAACTGATACTGGAAAAGGGTTTCATCGACAAGGTCAACGAAGAATTCGCGGCCAATAACACCGACCAGAAGGAAATTACGCTTTCCGAGAAGCAGCTTGACCACGGCGGCGATTACGTTTCATACCTGCGGCCGGAAACCGCCCAGGGCATTTTCACGAATTTCAAAAACGTCGTCGACAGTTTCTACCCGGACGTGCCGTTCGGTATCGCCCAGCAGGGCAAAGCTTTCCGCAACGAGATCAGCCCACGCGATTTCGTCTTCCGCTCACGCGAATTCGAGATCATGGAAATCGAGTACTTCGTGCACCCGGACCAGTGGCAACCGGAGTTCGAAGCCTGGATCAAACGAGTACATGAATGGCTCAAAGCCCTCGGCCTGCCTGACGACAAAGTCCACGAGCTGGAAGTCCCGGACGCCGACCGCGCCCACTACAGCCAGCGCACCGTCGACTTCGAATTCGACTTCCCAATCGGTCGTGAAGAACTGCTCGGCCTGGCTTACCGCACCGACTTCGACCTCCAGAATATCCAAAAAGCCTCGGGCAAGAGCATGGAATACCGGCCCAAAGACGGCAGCGCCGCCTTCGTCCCGCACGTCATCGAACCCAGCTTCGGCGTCGAACGCGCCATCATGGCCGTCCTCAGCGCCGCCTACACCGAAGACGAAATCAACGGCGAAAAACGCTCCTACCTGAAGCTCCCAACCCAACTCGCCCCTGTAAAAGTCGCCGTCTCACCATTACTTAAGAATAAACCGGAGCTAGCCGCCAAGGCCAGGGAAGTCTACAAAATGCTCAAAGCTGAATTCGGCGCCGTCATGTGGGACGACAACGGCAACATCGGCAAACGCTACCGCCGCCAAGACGAAATCGGCACTCCGTACTGCATAGTAATCGACTTTGACACCCTAGAAGGCGATACCAAAGACACCGTTACGGTCCGCCACCGCGATACCACCAAGCAAGAGCGTGTACCCATCGATCGTTTAATAGAATCATTATGAGTGCTAACCAAGCTGACGTTTGGATAGTGGCTGGTCCTCCGGGAGCCGGCAAGACCACAGTTGCAGGTATTCTACTTAAGCATTTGAAACCAATACCTGCGCTGCTCGACAAAGACACTATGTACGGCTCTTTCGTTGACTCTATTCTAGCTGCTGAAAATCGTCCGACCGGTGAACGTGAAGGCGATTGGTACGACAAACGTATTAAGATTCACGAATATGCGGGTATGACTAAAACCGCCAGAGAAATCAGATCAAAAGGCTGTCCGGTACTCTTGTCGGCGCCATTTACTAAACAAATTCATAGTAAAGAAATTTGGAATGAGTGGGTCGAAAGATTGGGCGGTGGCACAGTTCATTTGGTATGGATAAAAGTCGATGCGGAAACCTTGCACAAGCACTTAATCGATAGAAATGATAAGCGGGACACGCAAAAGCTAGCCAAGTTTGATGACTTTATAACTTATATGCAACCAGGTACACCGCCACCATTTCCGCACATTATGATTGATAATCGTTTGAATACACAGCAATCCTTGGATTCTCAAATCGTTGATGCCATTAGATGAGCTACTGGATCAGCACCATCAGCTGAAACCGCAGGCAAAACAGCCGGCCGCCAAATATTGACCACAGAGCATTTGTATTGTAAAATATACTAATGAGCGAACAAGATCGAGTTCCAGATTATAATTCCGGCAATGACTTCGTCATGGAGTATGGCGAGTATATGTTTGCCTTTAGCGAAGTTGATTTTATACAGCGGACGGAACGGGCCGCCAGGTCGCTGGAACTTGTCAGCGCGCCGCTTGATGAAGATGAAATGCTAGATTTAGCGGAGTTCATGGTCCACAATACGATTGGCAGCCCGCGCTTCCCGTTGGCTGACTACATAGATGACAACCATGAAATCCTGGTCAGGGATAAGCGGAACGATGGCAATATTATCAAATGGCTGCGACGGGTTGTCTTCAGCGAGGCCATGTTAGACCAACATTTGCTTCAAGGCCACCTTGATGTTGAGTTCGACGAGGCGACGGGTAATTTTAAATACGTCTATCCGGTTTCCAGGGAAGAGATCAAGCTTAGACCCCAGCCTTCATGGAGTGACCTGGCGTATGAGCCTGGAAAATAAAATTCTATGAGCCGAGGTGTCTTACCTATTTTTGCGCAGGCGACGCGTGTTACGGCGGAAGCGTTGAGCGAACCGTTTATTAGCGATGGTGAGTTTTCGGCGCAGACGCGCGATCCGAATTTTAGCCTGGCTTCCAGCGAGTTAGCCGGGATAGGTTCAGTGGCTTTAGGCGATGGAGAAGAGTTCAGGCCGATAAGCTTCGTGATGTCGCTTAATCCGCACGGCAACCTCACCAAACCAGCCGCTGTTGAGCTATTCATGGAAGCTTATAGAGATACTGCTACCAGGATTCACGATGAGACCGACAAGTTTAAAGCAGAGGATCCCGATACTTTCGATGTGATTGATCAAATGTCACAGCTAACTATGCGGATGGCTCATGAAACCGGATACAGGGCCATAGCTTCGGTAGTGGTAATGGGCACGTCGGAAGACCATAACAGCGCCTTACTTGTCCCCAGAAAGATCCTCGATGGAGTTAATCTCACCGTGAGGGATTTACTAGTTAGAAATATGCTTGCGGGGAATGATATACAGCAGCCCGAAGGTCTGGCTACCCCTGATTTTGAGAAGATGAAACGATACATAATTAACCAGCATCCAGAGCTCCTGCGTGTTGGCATATTCGCGGCCACCACGCTGCTTCCGCGGGCGGAAGCGGTGCAGGAGATGGTAGACCTCTATTTAGAGTCGGGATCCTAGATTCGATAGTGATATGATTGAAATATGGGCAAACTGACTTCTATCAACCCGTCGGATAATACGGTCATAGGCGAGATCGAGATGTCGAACGCGGATGAGATTAAGACCGCTGTCGATAGCGCGCGGGCCGCGCAACCGGCTTGGGCGGCTTTATCGGTGGCTGAGCGTCGTGACGTCCTGAAGTCGTTCGCCGAAATCTCCAAGTCCCGGGCTGAGGAAATCGCGCAATTAATCTCGCAGGAAACCGGCCGTCCGATCAATAATACGCGGTCTGGCAACGTGCAGGGCGGTCTTGAGTACCTGGAAGCCTATCTCGATATGGCCGAGCATCACTTGGCGCCGGTCGTGACACACGAGACTGACAGCGTAATTCATGAGGTGATTCGCGAGCCGTGGGGCGTCGTGGCCTGTATTTGCCCCTGGAATTATCCTTATATGAACGTGGTTTGGCAATGTATTCCGCCACTGCTGGCCGGCAACACGGTCGTTTATAAGAACTCCGAAGAGAACCCGTTATTCGCCAAGCTGATGGCGGAGTTGTTCGAGCAGTCCGAGCTGCCAGCTGGGGTTTTTAACGTTGTCTATGGCGACGGGCAAGTTGGTGATGAGCTTGTCCATCAGGCGATTGATATGATTTCGTTTACCGGTAGCGCGCAGGTCGGCCAACAGCTGGCGCGGATCGCCGCTGAGAAATTTATCCCGATTCTGGCCGAGCTGGGCGGCTCGTCGCCGGCTATCGTATTCGAGGACAGGACTATCGAAAAAGGTCTCGCCAAATCAATCTTCGATAAGCGTTTCCTGCACTCCGGCCAGATCTGCGGCGCCATTAAACGTTTGATGGTTTATGAAAGCGGCTTTGACCGCATGGTCGAATTGCTGGCGGAAATCAGTGCCGAACAAAAGCTTGGCGACGCCCGGGACGAGACGACCGATCTGGGTCCCTTGGTAGCCGAACGCCAGGTGGTGAAAATCGAAGAACAGGTGCAGGACGCCATCGACAAAGGCGCCAAAGTCATCTGCGGCGGCAAACGACTATCCGGTCTTGAGGGCGCGTATTACGAGCCGACCATTCTGACGGACATTACGCCGGATATGCGTGTCTGGCACGAGGAAACATTCGGCCCGGTCTTACCAGTCATCAGCTACAAGACCGAAGCCGAAGCCATTAAACTCGCCAACGATACCGATTACGGCCTGGGCGCGCATGTTTTCACCAATGATAATGAACTGTTCAAACGCGTGGCCGCTCAACTGGAATCGGCTATGGTAGCCCAAAACGACGTTAATTACTTCAATCCCAACAGCCCGTTCGGCGGCTACAAGAAGTCGGGCATCGGCCGCTTGCACGGCCAGTACGGTTTCGACGAAGTGACACAGCCCAAACTCATCGCCCGCAACAAATAAACGAGCGCGCAATTAATCATGGATTTTTCGGAGGGATGGGCATATACTCCGAATTATAAATATAAGGAGAGTTGTTATGGAAGTTCATATCAATTTGTGGGGAGTGCTCCTGGGCGCCGTGGCCAGCATGGTCATCGGCATGATTTATTACGCCGACCAAGTGTTTGGCAAAGAGTGGAAAAAACTGGCCAAGATCGATGACAAACGGTTCCAGAAAGAAATGCCTAAGATCATGCCGCAGATGTTCGTAGCGGCCCTGATAACTTCTTACGTGGTGGCTTATTTCATGTTCCTGTACCAGAACTTTTTCCAGACTTCATGGCTTAGGGCAGGGGTGGTTACGGCTTTGATTCTCTGGCTGGGCGCGGCGGCCACGACAGTGTTCGTGCATAACGCGGTTGACCAGCGGCCATCCAAGCTGACGGCGATTTCGCTCGGTAACCGTTTGCTGTCGATCCTGGCCATGGGCCTGTTGGTCGGCTGGTTACACCCGTAGGACGCCCGGCAGTTAAGTTTTTGTTAAATCCGGTAGTGTTTTTGATTTGCCCGGCGACGCCGTAGTGTTACAATCGGGGTCTATGCGGCAGAAACAGGCTTTGGCGGTTATGATGGGCGGGGCGAACGTCTTTTTGACGGGTGCTCCGGGCGCCGGTAAAACCTATGTCCTTAATAAGTTTGTTAAACGGGCGGAACGGGCCGGCAAAAAAGTGGCCGTCACAGCCAGCACCGGCATTGCCGCCAGCCATATCGGCGGAACGACCATTCATTCCTGGTCCGGCCTGGGCATTCTGGACAGCTTGTCAGATGATGATTTGCGCCGCCTAGGCGGCAGCGAGCGGCTGGCGAAACGTTATAACGGTACGGATATCCTGGTCATTGACGAAGTCTCGATGCTGCACGGTCAACGGCTGGATATGATCAACCAGCTGGCCAAAGTCTTGCGCGCTTCCGAAGCACCGTTTGGCGGCATGCAGGTTATCCTGGTCGGTGATTTATTCCAGTTGCCGCCGATCAGCCGCGGCACGGATGTTCTTGATTTCGCGTATTTGTCCGAAGCGTGGGCCGAGCTGGATTTGCAGATCTGTTATCTGACGGAACAGCATCGCCAGCAGGGTAATGACGCCTTGCTGGGGTTGCTGGAAGCCATGCGGCGCGGCGAGGTTAACGAAGACCACGGCCTGCTGCTGCAAGCACGGCTTGAGCAAGAGGCGCCGGAGTCGGCCGTGACCAGGCTTTATGCCCACAACATCGACGTCGACGCTATAAACCAGCGCCACCTGGACGCTTTGCCCGGCCATGCCAGGCAATTCGAAATGCGCACCAAAGGCAGCAAAGCCAAAGTCGAACAACTGGCCAAAGGCCTGCTTGCCCCGGAATTCCTGGAGCTAAAAACTGGTGCCGAAGTTATGTTCGTAGCTAATAATTTCGCCGAGGGTTTCGTCAATGGCAGCCGGGGCAGGGTGATTGAATTCGAAAACGACCAGCCGGTAGTCAGGCTGATGAACGGCCGCCGTATATCGGTCGAACCGCACAGCTGGAGCCTCAGCGAAGACGGCCGCGTGCGGGCCGAGGTGACCCAACTGCCGCTGCGTTTGGCCTGGGCCATCACTATTCATAAGAGCCAGGGCATGAGCCTCGACGCCGCCGAGATTGACCTAGGCCGGGCCTTTACGCCGGGCATGGGCTATGTCGCCCTTAGCCGGGTGCGCAGCCTGGACGGATTGTACCTGCGCGGCATCAACGCCATGGCCATGGCGATGCATCCGCAGATTCATGAACTGGACGATACCTTGCGCCAGGTCTCAGCCCAGTTGTCCGGCAGCACCGAAGATATCGCCGACGAAGTCATCATCGCCAAAACCGAACCGATAATCGACGAAGCTCTCTTCGTGAAACTCAAAGATTGGCGCTACCAGCGCTCCCAAACCGACGGCGTGCCGCCGTTCATGATCGCCCATAATACCGCTCTCAGCGCCGTTGCCGCCAGCCTGCCAACAACGCCGCAGCAGCTGCTGGCGCTCTCGGGTTTCGGCAGCCGCAAAGTCGAAGCTTACGGTTCCGACATCCTGGCCATCATCGCCGAACACAAACCAGCTTCTTAAGTATTTATTAAAAACCGGTTTAAAGATTTGACGCTGGCTCGCCGCGCCTGCCATCATGGCCGTTACTTATTAAACAAGGAGGCAACATGGTCACGAACCGGTTCAGAAATATAAAAGCCCTAGCAAGAACAGTAGGCGTCGTCGCATCCGTCATCATCATAGTCGGCGGCGTAACGTTCGCGGCTCTCCAGAGCCAGCAGGACACCCTGACAGGTAATACCATCGAAACCGCGACCGCCGATTTGCGCATAGGCACGGACAGTGTCCATTACTCC
>DASRLG010000054.1:0-9542 GCA_035648575.1 Candidatus Dormiibacterota bacterium | reverse complement strand
GGCCTGCCTTACGCCGCTTTGGCCGCGGCGTAAGGCAGGCCTGGGCAGGCGCCGGTAATCAAAATCACCGAATCCGCCCGTTCGCCAAGCGCTCGGCCAACCTCTTCGGCCAGAGGCACGAAAGCCTCGTAATCACCGGCCGCCGAACCATACACGGCAATCTTATATTTCATGCTTTTAGTCTAGCATTTTTAATAATGGCGTCTCGGATTAGTTATAAAAACAATGTTTTCAAGCCATTGACAGTGGCGATATCGGCCAAAACGTCCAGGTCGCGGATGTAGCAGGCTTCCAGCAATACTCGCATTTCCGACCACATATCGCCGTCAGCGAACGGCATGTACATGTCATGGATATTGTCACAGCCCATGCCGACGGTCAGGCCGGCGCTGAGCATTTCTTCGACCGGCGTAATCATATTATGCAGAGGTGCCAAGTCCTCGCTGCGATGGCTGGCTATGTAAGCCAGGGGACAGCATACAACCATAACTTCGGCGGCTTTCATCTGTTCGTACAGCTTAGTGCGGTATTCCAACGGCTGGGCGCCGATTGAAATGCCATGCACGGCGACAACTTTGCCTTGGTAACCATGCTCGACGGTTTTTTTGGTCAGCAGCTCGGTATCACGCTGGCTCGGCAGGCCGTATTGGTCAATATGGGCGTGCAGGGGTTTACCGCCATTCTTCTTAGCCGTCTCAAAGAGTATGTCCAGGTGCTCGGCCTCGTGGCCTTGGTCTTTCTCTGGCAAACCGCCAATTATATCGACGAATTCGGCCCCGACTTCAAACCATTTCCGGGCTTCGGGATCCAGCACGCCCTTGACGACCTGGTTGATGAACTTGATCTGTATATCACCTTTGAAATTGTCCCGGGCCTTTTGGGCGGCTTTGATAGCTTTGTCCTGGATGACCGGATCCACATCTATGAACGAGCCAAGGGCCTGGACACCTTGGGCGCACATGGTTTCTATAGCCCGGGCCATGTTGCTGTAGATATCGTCGACGCTGGCTTTGGCCTTGAATTCGTCAGGCAAAGCCCATTTTTGTTGCAACGACGAATTGGAAAGATGGAAGTTCTCTTCGGTTAAAATATAAGCCCGATCGATGTGGCTGTGGGCGTTAACCCAGCCGCCGCGCTGGCGTATCTTTTCTAGAAGCGCTTGTTTGGGATCGAAATAGGCTGGCTGTGTCATTGGAGCTCCACCTGCACTATAAACCTAAACCCGGGCCTTTTCGAGCTTGGTGACGACTTCTTTGGCTACGGAAACGGTCGTGATGAGAGTGACATTGGCTTTGACGGCTTTCTCGCGGATGGTTTGGCCGTCAGTTTTTTCTTTGGCTTTGCTTTCTTCGCGGTCGGTGTCGGTCGGGATGTTAATGATGATATCGAAACGGTTGGCTTCCAACAGGTCGGCCAAGTTGGGCTTCAGCTCGGGCGAGCTGATCTTGTTGACCAGGATGGCTTCGATACCGTGGCTCTTGAGGAATTTGTGGGTCTTGTAGGTCGCGTAGAGCTGGTAGCCCATCTTGTCCAAAACCTTTAGCTGGGGCAGGAGCTTGAGTTTCTTGTCACGGCCGCCGATCGCCAGCAGGGCGGTGCGCTTGCGACGCTGGGCTAACTTCATTTGCAAAGTGTAGTGCTCGATGAAACCGGCCGAAGCGTTCTGGTTGAAGTGGCTGCCGTCTTCCATGAAAGTGGCGAGTTTCTCGTCGAAGATGGTATTAGGCGTTTCGACGGCGACGGCCTCGACATGACCCTTGAACAGTTTGACGGTGACGGTGCCGGTGATCTTGTCGTTGACTTTGTCTTCGTAAGCGTTCAGGTCGTCCATCAGCGGTTCGAACCATAGGGCGCCGTAGCAGAGGTAAGCCCATTTTTCATCGACGATGCTCTTGAATTCGTTTTCCAGCCTGGTGGAGGTGTAGCGCTCCAGGGCCTTGTGGGCGGTCACGATGGTTTCGGCAGCCGGGGCTTCGTAAATGCCGCGGACTTTCAGGCCGATAACCCGGTCTTCGAGCAGGTGAACGATACCGATGGCGTGGTCGGCGGCCCGCTTATTAAGGACACCTATGATTTCGACCAGGCCCATCTGTTTCTTGTCGACGGCTATGGGCAGGCCTTTTTCGAATTCTATCTTGATGTACTCGGGCGTGTTCTTGGCTTTCTCGGGCGTTTTGCAAACCTGGAGGATCTTGTCGAGGGGAGGGATGAGCGCGGGGTTTTCGATTTCGCCGCCTTCGCCGGTCACGCCCCACATATTATCGTCATAAGAATAAGGCTTGTCTTTGGTCTGTTTAACCGGTATCCCGTGCTTGAGGCAATATTCGATCTGCTCGTCTCGACCCATGCCCCATTCCCGGACCGGCGCGATGATCTTGATGTCGGGATTGAGGGCTAGAGCCGAACCCTCCATGCGGATCTGGTCGTTGCCTTTGCCGGTGGCACCGTGGGCAATGGCGTCGGCACCCTCTTGGGCGGCGATCTTGACGGCCCACTTAGCCAGTAACGGCCGGCCTAGAGGAGTAGACAGGTAGTAGCGGCCCTGGTACATGCCGTTAGCTTTGATGCCGCGGGCAATGTATTCATCGGCGAATTCTTCACGGGCGTCAATTACTATGGCTTTTGAGGCGCCGAGGTCAAGCGCTTTCTTGCGGATGGCTTCGAGGTCGTCGGTCTGCTGGCCGATATCTATCGTCAGGGCAATGACTTCGGCTTTGTATTCTTCTTGGATCCATTTGACCATGGTCGAGGTATCGAGGCCGCCGGAATAGAGGAGAACGACCTTTTTGACCTCGCCTTTGCGGCCTTCATGGGAAGCTACTTTGACATACTCGTTTTTGCTCTTTAGTGCCATATTTGCCTCAAAGTTTAAGTTTATCTGCCCTGAGATGAATCATTTTTGCAAAATTATCATCTCAATTACACAAAAGTTTAAGCTTTTACTGATATAAAGTCAAGTTTTTAATAATCCGGGCTTGCGCAGGACGTGAGCGCTGGTTACACTGGGAATATGAATCGTGTCGGGACCACTCATCGCTTGCAGCTGCTTAGTGGTCGCGCCCATCCGGAACTGGCTGCCGAAATCGCCGACTGCATGGGCATGGAGTTAAGTAACGTGAAGATTGGCAACTTCGCGAACGGCGAAGTCAGTATTCGCTTCAACGAGTCATTGCGCGGCAATGACGTTTTTATTATTCAGACCCATGGCACCAGGGTTCACGAGTCCATATTTGAGCAGTTATTGATGATCGACGCCGCCAAGCGGGCCTCAGCCCGAAGCATTACCGCGGTGTGCCCGTTGCTCAGCTACGCCAGGCAAGACCGAAAATCAGCGGGCCGCGAACCAATCGGGGCCCGTTTACTTGTAGACATGATTACGGCTGCTGGCGCGGATCGGATCATGAGCGTTGACCTGCATTCCGGGCAGACGCAGGGGTTCTTCGACGGGCCTTTCGACCACTTGATCGCCATGCCGCTGTTCAAGAAATACATCAAGGATAAATTCGGCAAGGACATAGTCTTTGTCTCGCCGGATGCCGGCCGCGTAAAAATGACCGAACGCTACAGCAGCTCGTCCGGCGCCGATATGGCTATCATCCACAAGACGCGCTCCACGGCCAAACATAACAGCGTCGAGGCCAAACAACTGATCGGTGACGTAAAGGGTCGGACGTGCGTGATTATAGACGACATGATAGATACCGCCGGCACCTTCTGCGCCGCCGCCGATATGCTAAAGGATAAAGGCGCCAAAGAAGTTTACGGTTTAGCCACCCATGGCATTCTTTCGGGATCCGCCCTGCAGCGCATCGAGGACTCGGCCTTCAAGGGCGTGGTCGTCACTAATACCGTACCTGTAGATACCCAGAGCATTACCCAGAAGATCGAAGTATTATCCGTGGCCCAGCTTTTGGCCGACGCTATCGACGCCGTAGCCAGCGGTAATTCCTTGTCGGCTATTTTCGAAGGCCAAAACCAGATCTGACCTTGATTATTATAGCGTTGACCAGTATGCTCTATCAGGTATGTCTTTAGATGTGATTGTAGGGTTGCAGAGAGGCGACGAGGGCAAAGGCCGTTTCGTTGACCTCGTAGCGGGCGATTACGCTATTATTGCCCGTGCCAATGGCGGCGCCAATGCCGGCCATACCGTCATACCCAAGATCGGCGACGAACCGCTGGCTTTGCACCAGATACCTTCAGGCGTAGCTTACCCGGATAAACTGAATATAATCGGCAACGGCGTTTACCTGGATCCGCCAAAACTGATCGAAGAAATGGAAACCATCCGCCGCGGCGGCCTCTCCGTATCACCCAAAAACCTGCTTATCAGCGACGCCACTCACTTAGTATTACCGCATCATATTATCCTGGACAGCTTGCGTGAGGCTGGCGAGGCGGCCCAGGGCAGCACCAAGTCCGGCATAGCCTACGTCGCGGCTGACAAGTACCTACGCGAAGGTGTCCGCTTGGAGTCAATTGCCGAGCCCAAGATGCTTCTGAAGCATGTTTATGACGGTCTGGCAAAGGTTAATGAATTACTCCCAGCCGCCCAGCGACGTTCCAAAAGCGAAATGGAAGCCGAAGCCAAAGCCTGGCTCAAGGCCACCGAAACGCTTAAACCCTACCTGGCCGACACCGCGGAAATAATCAATGACCGGCTTAAACGCGGCGAACGCGTACTGGCTGAAGGTGCCCAGGCGTTCTGGCTGGATATCAATCACGGCATGTACCCGGCAGTGACTTCTTCCTCCACGACCGTTAGCGGCCTGCTGGACGGGCTGGGCGTATCGGCCAAGCATCTTGGCAAGGTAATCGGCGTGACCAAGGCGGTCAAGTCACATGTCGGCGGCGGCCCGCTGGTTACCGAAATAACTGATGAAAAGCTGTCGACTACCGTCCGCGGCCCGCTCGGCAAAACCGACAGCGAATACGGCGTGACTACCAACCGCCCGCGCCGCATCGGTTATCCCGACCTGGTCGAACTGCGTAACGCGATCTGCGTTAACGGCGTTGACGAGTTGGCTATTTCCAAGCTGGACCACGTACCGCGTTTCGGCCCAACCGTCCCGATCGCTACTAGCTACACTTATCGTGGTAAGCAGCGCAGTACGGCTCCATCTTCGGCCTTGGCGCTGGCCCAATGCAAGCCCAACTACCAAAATATGAAAACCTGGAAGAAAGAACTCAGCGATTTGCGTGATTATGACGACCTGCCGCCCGAAGCCAAAGCTTTTGTCAATTTGTTCGAAACCGAACTGGGCGTACCGGTTACCAGGATAGGTGTCGGACCGCTGCGCCAACAGGTTATCCTCAAATAATCAGGATTAATATCCGTTTGCTATAGTATTAGATATGAAATATATCCTAACGGCCGGCTGGGAGGATGGCGTGGCCGATTTGACCGAGAGACTGGTGCGCGAACTGGCTGCCGGGCGCCGCGTACTCTGGCTGACCAGTGGCGGCTCCAATACGATGCCTACCGTCCAGATCATGGCTAACATTCCAGCTAATCTCCGGAGCAAACTAAGCGTCATGCCGATTGACGAACGCTATGGCGAAACAGGCCATGACGAATCAAACTGGGCACAATTGCTGCGAGCCGGTTTCGAGGGCGGGGAAGCCGCTTTGCTGCCGGTCTTGGAGGACGGCCTGAGTTTCGAACAGACTATTGACCGCTACAATCAGATGGCTATCCAGGCCTTTAATGATAACGAGGTTATTGTCGCTCAATTGGGCGTAGGCGGGGACGGGCATGTCGCCGGCATTTTGCCCGGCTCGTCGGCTGCTACCGAGACGGATGACCTGGCAGTCGGCTATCGCAGCGACCCTTTGACGCGGCTGACGCTGACTTTCGCGGCTTTGCGCCGGATCAGCGCCGCATATATCTTCGCTTTTGGCAATACTAAGAAGGAGGCTCTTAAGAAGCTCCAGACTCAGTCAGTGCCGCTTGATCGCCAGCCGGCCCAGGTACTGAAACAACTGCCCGAAGCTTATTTCTACAGCGACCAGTTTGGGGATGGCCAATGAGCAGGCCGGCCTCAGACCAAAATCCCCGTTTGGAACCGACAATAATTGTCATTTTTGGTATTACCGGCGACCTGGCCCAGCGCTACCTGTTGCCAGCGCTTTATCATTTAATCAAAGATGGGCTGCTCGACGAACAAACGGAAATAGTCGGCGTAACGCGAGGCACGACGACGGCTGAACAACTGTTCGAAAAGGTCGAACTCTGCGTCAACGAAATCGATAAGGTCTGCGACCCCGACGCCCTCAAGGCCATGCACGATAAGACCACCATGTTCCAAATGGACCTGGACGATCCGGCCGGCTACGACAGGCTGCTCGCCAAACTCAATGCTATGGAAGAGCAAAAAGGCCTCTGCATGAACCGTCTTTATTATCTGTCGATTCCGCCTCAGGCCTACTTGCAGGTAATACGCCTGATGGGGCAACAAGGCCTTAATACCAGCTGCCAGCATGGCAAAGCCGTCACCCGACTGCTGGTCGAAAAACCTTTTGGCTTCGACCTGAAGTCGGCCCGCGAGCTAATCGATGAAACCGCGGCCGTCTTCCAAGAAGAACAGGTTTTCCGCATCGACCACTACATGGCCAAAGAGACTGTCCAGAACATCTTGACTTTCCGTTTTCGCAACCCGATTTTCGAGGCGCTGTGGAGCCGGGAACATATTGCCAGCATCGAGATTAGCGCCAAGGAAAAAATCGGCATTGAAGGCCGCAAGGCTTTTTATGAACCGCTTGGCGCTTTGCGCGACCTCATCCAGAGCCACCTGCTGCAAATCCTGGGCATTGTCGCCATGGACGAACCGACCGTGCTGGACAGCGAACATATACATGCCACCAAGCAGGCCCTGCTGGAAAAAATCGAGCCGGTAGCAGTCGAGCAGGATCTGGCGAGAGCCGTGCGCGGCCAATACCAGGGCTATAAGGAAGAAGTCGACAATCCTGAGTCGGCGACTGAGACTTACGCTTCGATTACTGTTTTTATAGATAATGAACGTTGGCGCAAGATACCCATGACACTTACGACCGGCAAAGCGCTTGACGAGCGCAAGACTGAAATATGCGTGACTTTTCACGGTACGCCCGAAGCCGACAGCAACCAGTTACGTTTTCGCATCCAGCCTGACGAGGGCATTGAATTGGACCTCGTGACCAAGAAACCGGGTTACAGCCAGGATTTGCAGACGACCATCATGGACTTTTCATATAGCAACGATTTCAATAACCACGGCCATCCTAACGCCTACGAGAGGGTACTGGTCGATGCCGTGCGCGGCGACCACACCTTGTTCGCTACCAGCCCTGAAATACTGGACAGCTGGCGAATCGTCCAGCCCGTACTGGATAAATGGGCCGGCCAGGCCGATGACTTATTGTCATACGAACCCGGTAGCCGCGGGCCAAACGCGAATGCGAGCTAAGACCCGCATAATTTGCTAAACTTATAATTATGATTACTTACTTACAGGCGATTATCATGGGTCTGCTGCAAGGCGTTAGTGAGCTGTTCCCGGTCTCCAGTCTCGGGCACTCCGTACTGGTGCCTTGGGTGCTGAACTGGCATACTCTCCTAGCCGACCAGAGTAAAAGCGAATCGTTTTTCCTGTCGTTCGTCGTGGTCTTACACGTTGCCACGGCAACGGCACTGCTGATTTTTTACCGGGCTACCTGGTGGCGGATTATAAAAGGCTTCTTCAGCTCTGTGAGCAAACGCCGGATTGATTCGCCCGATGCCCGCCTGGCTTGGCTGTTGATAGCAGCAACTATACCGGCCGGCGTGACTGGCTTAGCTTTTGAGCACCAGCTGCGCACTCAATTCGCAAAGCCTTTGTCGGCGATTATTTTCCTGTTCATAAACGGCTGCATCTTGCTGATCGGCGACCATCACATTAAACAAAGCGGCCGCTCAAAACCTATCCAAACGTCGGTCACCAGCCGAAACGTAAGCTCCAAGTTGACTTTTCGGCGGGCAATTATCATAGGTGTGGCGCAAGTCGGGGCCTTGTTCGCCGGTATCAGCCGATCGGGCATTACTATCGTCAGCGGCCTCTACAGCGGCCTCGACCACGAAGACGCGGCGCGGTTTTCATTCCTGCTGGCTACGCCTATTATCTTCGGGGCCGGACTTATCAAACTGCCTGACTTTTTCAGCAACCTTGATAGCGGTGTCCGCAGCCAGATCCTGGTTGGCGGCCTGGCTGCCGGCATAGCCGCCTACTTGACGGTGCGCTACCTGGACAAATATTTTCGCGACAAGACTTTGCGGCCGTTTGCTTTTTACTGTCTGGGTGCCAGCGCGGCAATGTTATTGCTGGGCCTGGTGCGCGGCCATTTTTAAGATATGTTAGTTGATATTTTAATCATCATCTTCGCGTTCAGCGCCTTGCTGCGCGGCCGCGATATCGGCTTCGTCCGACAAATCGGTTCGACAGCCGGCTTCTTCGGCGGACTGTTCCTGGGAGCCTGGCTTGAACCTCATACCGTCAACTTGGCTCATAGCCAAACCAGCAGGGTAGTAGTTACGTTGGTAACCACGCTTGGCTGCGCCTTAATTCTATTAAGCGTCGGCGAATATCTTGGGATAAAAATAAAACAACGAGTGCGCGGGCGACTGAAACGTGTCAATAATCTTGATAATGGGCTCGGTGCCTTGTTGGGCACGGTATCGTTGCTTTTAACGGCCTGGCTGATAGCGGCCGTCGTCTCTACCTTACCGTTCCCATCATTACAATCAGCCCTCCGTGATTCAAGCATATTGAGCACCCTGAATAAAAAGCTGCCAGCAGCGCCGGTATTGATTGCCGGTTTAGGCCACCTGATTGACCCTAACGGTTTTCCGCAGGTTTTCATCGGTAGCGAACCCAGTCCGCCGTCCAGCGTCAACAAGCCGTCATACGGGGCCTTACAAGCGGCGATCAATAGTGACCGGGCTTCGGTGGTTAAGGTGGAGGGCCAAGGTTGCGGCGGTATAATCGAGGGTTCGGGTTTCGTAGTCGGACCCAAGGAAGTAGCTACCAACGCCCATGTCGTGGCCGGTATACGATGGCCCTATGTACAGGATGGTAATGGCACCCACGGCGCCACGGTCATTTGGTTTGACCCCAGCCTAGACTTCGCCGTGTTGCGCGTTAATAACCTGGCCGGTCGGCCGCTGACCGTCAGCAATAACCAGGTTAGCGCTGGTACCCCGGCGGCAGTCCTGGGCTATCCTGGCGGCGGGCCGTTCACGGCCGACCCGGCGGCCGTGCTAGAAGAGTTTACGGCTACAGGACGCGACATATACGGCCACGGCAACACCAACCGTAACGTTTATGAGGTTAAGGCCGATGTTATGCCAGGCAACTCCGGCGGGCCGCTGGTGGCCAAAGACGGCACTGTCATCGGAGTCGTCTTCGCCAGATCATCCACCTACCAGCAGTTTGGTTACGCCCTGACGACCGACCAGATTAAGTCGGACATCGGACAGGCTACCGCCCGAAACCGGTACGTCGGCACCGGGCAGTGCGCCGAGTAGGGCG